>JAUWZC010000226.1 GCA_030615565.1 Desulfobacteraceae bacterium
CGGCCTGCCCTGGCGCGACGTTGTTTGAACATACTGTGATTGTTGTAGTATTTCGCAACTGAAGTCTATATAAGCATGCCTTGCAAGTCAGGTCTGGGCCAGGGATTTCGATATTCGATATTCGGATTTAATCATCAAATAGAATAGGTTGTCAGACATAACGAAAATTTTCTGCTAAAGAATACTAATTTTAGAATTTAGTTGCTAAGTTTTCAAGCGGGCATTGGGAACAGAGTGGTTTTCTCCTGCAAAAATCTTTTCCTGTCTTTACGATCAAGGCGTGAAACTCTTTAAAGAGTTCAACATCATTAGGTAGATTATCCATAAAAAACAACTGCAAATCATTGTAGCCTGCTTCTTCTTCGATGAGACCATGCCGTGTTAAGATTCTGTGTGTGTAAGTGTCAACTACAAAAAGAGGCCTCCCAGCTCCATATAAGACAATGCTATCCGCTGTTTCCAATCCAATGCCCTTTACAGATAGAAGCTCTTTCCTGATTACCTCGATATCAAGGTTGAAAAGTTTGTTTATATCACCATTGTATCTATTCTCAATAAATTTGATAAGGTTTTTCAGGCGTTTGACCTTAAGATTATAATAACCAGCAGGTCTGATGTATTCAGCTAGGATAGATTCAGGTATCTGGCTGAGCTCTCTAATTGATAATAGGGCTTTTTCTTTCAGATTCAGGATTGCCTTTTCCACATTATTCCAGTTGGTGTTTTGGGTTAAAATAGCACCAACCATCATCTCAAACTCTGTCTCTGCTGGCCACCAGTTCTGAGGGCCAAGGGCTGAATAGAGGAGATTGTATATCTCCATCAAGCTCTTGCCAGTTGCTGTAATCACTATGTCATCCCATTATTTGTCAGTTGAATGTTGTCCATCGGAAAACAGCGAACAGTGAATAAAATGAAGGTTTTTACAAACCCAACAAACACTACTAACTCGATAAACCCAAAAAACACTACTAACTTGACACTAATTAATAGATACCTTAGATTTATTCCCTATGTCAATGCAGCAGCTTAAGAAAACACGCAATATAGGTATCATAGCCCATATAGATGCCGGAAAAACTACTATAACAGAGCGAATACTCTTTTATACTGGCAGGTCTCATAAAATGGGCGAGGTTCATGATGGTGAGGCTATAATGGACTGGATGCCTGAGGAACAGGAGCGTGGTATAACAATAACATCTGCTGTCACCACCTGCAAATGGCTTGATCACACCATAAACATCATTGATACACCAGGACATGTGGACTTCACTATTGAGGTTGAGAGATCATTAAGGATTTTGGATGGGGCTATAGGAGTATTTTGCGCTGTAGGTGGTGTAGAACCCCAGTCAGAAACGGTATGGCATCAAGCTGATAGGTATGGGGTTCCCAAAATAGCCTTTGTTAACAAGCTGGACAGACTTGGGGCCAATTTTAATGGTACTGCAAGGATGATAAGGGAAAGGCTTGGTGCTACTCCATTGATCCTTCAACTCCCATGGGGACTGGAAGAGGATTTTAAGGGTGTGATCGATATCCTTAAGATGAGGGCTATTGAATGGAATGAGGATGATCTCGGGGTCTCTTTTCAGGGATCGCCTATTCCGGAAGATTACAAAGAAGAGGCTTCCATGTATCGGGAAAGAATGATTGAATTATTAGCTGATAATGATGATGGTATAATGGAAAAATACCTATCTGAAGAAGAAATAGATACTCAGTCAATTAAGAAGGCAATTAGACAGGCCACTATAAAGCTCGCACTTGTTCCCATCTTCTGTGGGGCAGCATTGAGAAATAAAGGGATACAGCCTCTATTGGATGGAATCGTTGAATTTCTTCCCTCCCCTCTTGATGTCCCACCAGTTAAAGGTATCAATCCGAAGACAAAAGAATTTGAGTCCAGATCTGCAACATCAAAAGAATCTCTCTCTTCTCTGGCCTTTAAGGTTGCAATGGATCAGGGAAGAAGAATGACATATCTCAGGATCTACTCTGGAATAATGAGACAGGGCTCCAAAATATATAATACCACAAAGAATATTACAGAAAGGGTGGCCAGGATCATGAGGATGCATGCAAACAAAAGAGAGAGAATAGATCAGGCTGTAAGCGGTGACATTATTGCAGTCATGGGTTTAAAGGAGACCTCCACTGGCGATACCCTCTGTGACAAAGATCATCCTATAGCACTTGAGTCGATGGAGTTTGATCAGCCGGTAATATCCATGGCTGTGGAACCAAAGCAGTTGAAGGATCAGGAACGGCTTTTAGGAACTCTCACAAAAGTGGCTGATGAAGATCCTACATTTAAATTTATTGTAGATGAGGATACTGGCCAGGTGATAATTTCTGGTATGGGCGAGCTTCATCTGGAGGTTTTAGCTCAAAGGTTAAAAAGGGAATTTTTTCTAGATGTAAACACCGGAAAACCGCAGGTTGTCTACAGAGAAACCATAAGCAAAAAGGCACAAATCGAGACAGTTTTTGACAGAGAATGGGGTGGAGAGATGCACTTTGCAGGTGTTACATTAGAGGTCTCACCTATGGAGAGAGGAAAAGGGAGTAGGTTTGTCAACAGGGTTTCAAATCCCCTGATGACTGAAGAGTTTATTAAATCTGTAGAAGAAGGGATAAAGGAGGCATCAGAAAGTGGGGTTTTGATGGGTTATCCGGTAATTGATGTACAAACCATTCTTCTGGATGCCAAGGTAAAAGAACTATTCTCCACTGCACTTTCCTTTAAGATTGTTGCATCAATGGCCTATAAAGATGCCTGTGAGCTTGCCTCGCCCGTGCTTCTGGAGCCTATCATGAAGGTCGAGATAATCGTTCCTGAGGAGTTTGTAGGCGATGTGATAAGTGATCTGAATACAAGAAGTGGAAGAATTGGGCAGATTACAACAAAAGGAACGGTTAAGATATTGGCGGCTATAGCGCCTCTTTCTAAGATGTTTGGCTATTCAACAGCTCTACGCTCTTCCTCTCAGGGGAGGGCCACCTTCACTATGCAATTCTCTCATTATGATAAAGCTTAATTCACCACGGAGACGCAGAGAACGCAGAGAAAATATTATTTTCCTTTCTGCTGAGAGGGCAGAAAGGAAAACATTGACGTTTCTAAAAACATTAGACGACAGGAAGATAATGGATATTAATAAATTAAGCAGTAAAATCATAGGTGCAGCCACCTGCCCTGTTAAATAGCTTGGGGTCAGGATGTTTTATACCTATGTATTGCAGAGCATAAAGGACAAGGATTTTTATACAGGCTTTACTAAAAACCTCAAGCTAAGATTTGAGCAGCATAATAAGGGTCAAGTGGAATCAATAAAAGAAAGGTGTCCATTTAAACTTATATATTATGAAGCCTGCCTTGATGAAATAGATGCAAAAAAGCGTGAAAAATATCTTAAATCGTACAATGGAAAGATGTTTCTAAAGAAAAGGCTCAAATCTTATTTAACAGGGTAAAAGGTACATAAAGCCCTTGGACCCGGTTTACTTGAATCAGCGTATGAAGAATGCTTATGTTATGAGCTAAGTCTACAAGGTTTATCAGTTGAAAGGCAGAAGTCCTTACCCGTAAAGTATAAAGGAAAGAAACTGGATTTTGGTTATAGGTTGGATACCGTTGTTGAAAACGCAATCATACTTGAATTGAAATCATGCGAGAAGATTGAACCAATCCATAAGGCACAGCTTCTGACATATTTAAAATTATCAGGCCTTAATCTGGGATTACTTCTAAATTTTAATGTGCCAGTAATACGGGATGGCATAGTCCGAGTTGTAAACGAATTAAAGGAGTAGCCCCGCAGGGCTGTTTCTTTTTGCTTTCCGCTGTCCTTGCCCCATTAAATACGAAGTTTATTTAACTGGGGT
>JAUWZC010000101.1 GCA_030615565.1 Desulfobacteraceae bacterium
CAAATGCCCCGCAATCAAGAAGGAGAAGAAAAAAGATCCTTAAGGCAGCTAAAGGATACAGAGGTGGAAGAAGCAGGCTTTTAAAGACTGCTATTGTAGCTGTAATGAGATCCAGACAACATGCATACAGGGACAGGAAAAAAAGAAAGGGTGACTTCAGAAGGCTCTGGATAGTCAGGATTAATGCAGCTGCCAGAGAAAATGGGCTTTCTTACAGTAAACTTATCATGGGAATTAAAAAGGCAAGTATTGAATTAGATAGAAAGATCCTGGCAGAGATGGCTGTCAGTGATCCTGAAGGCTTCTCAGAGATAGCCAGGATGGCGGGGTGATTAACAATACAACCAGATAAATATTTACAAAATAACCTGATTTTTCTGAAAAATTCTTCGCTATTATACAAATAAAAATTTAAGT
This sequence comes from Desulfobacteraceae bacterium, assembly GCA_030615565.1. Classification (GTDB taxonomy): domain Bacteria; phylum Desulfobacterota; class DSM-4660; order Desulfatiglandales; family B25-G16; genus B33-G16. Next base: position 418 of record JAUWZC010000101.1, read on the forward strand.
TTTGTGGAAAGGGGAACTTAATGGATACTACTGAAAATAAAATTAAAGAGTTAAAAGATAGGGAAGAAAAAGAGCTCGCCATGGGGGGAGCCAAAGGGATAGAGAAGCAACATGATAAAAATAAGCTAACTGCAAGGGAAAGACTGGATCTCCTCTTTGACCCTAATAGTTTTCGGGAGCTTGATATGTTTGTCAGACATCGTTGTACCCACTTTGATATGCCTGAAACATTTATTCCTGGAGAAGGGGTAGTTACTGGACACGGTACAGTAAATGGAAGATTAGTTTATGCATATTCTCAGGATTTCACCTCTGTAGCCGGTACATTGGGAGAGATGCATGCCAGAAAAATTTGTAAGGTTATGGATCTGGCCCTCAGGACAGGGGCTCCCCTTGTTGGTATTAATGATTCAGGAGGGGCAAGGATACAGGAAGGTGTAGATTCTCTTGCTGGATATGGAAATATCTTTTACCGCAACTCCTGTGCCTCTGGAGTGATTCCTCAAATTTCGGCTATTATGGGACCCACAGCTGGAGGAGCAGTATATTCTCCAGCTATGACCGACTGGATATTTATGACAAAAAAAAGCAGTTATATGTTCATAACTGGCCCAGCGGTAATCAAGGCAACTATTGGTGAGGAGATAAGCCCTGAGGATCTGGGAGGAGCGATGACCCACAACACAAAAAGTGGGGTGGCTCATTTTGCATGCGATAGCGATGCTCAATGTATAGAAAGGATTAGGGAGATGCTGGGTTATTTGCCATCAAATAATATGGAAGATCCTCCGGTGGTGGAGTTAGGAGATGATCCTAATAGGATTGATCCAACGCTTGATAACATCATCCCAGATAATCCAAAGGCCTATTATGATATGAAAGATATTATTCATTCCATAGTGGATAAAGGTCAAATCTTTGAACCACATGAGCATTATGCAAAAAATATGGTTATCTGTTTTGCCAGGTTCAATGGAAAAACAGTAGGGATCATTGCAAATCAACCAAGATTCTTGGCAGGTTGTCTTGATGTAAATGCCTCAGATAAAGCAACCAGGTTCATCAGGTTCTGTGATGCCTTTAATATTCCCCTCCTTACTTTAGTCGATGTACCTGGATATTTACCTGGAAGTAATCAGGAATGGGGAGGTATTATACGGCATGGCGCCAAGCTTCTATGGTGTTATAGTGAAGCTACTGTGCCAAAGGTAACTGTGATAACCAGAAAAGATTATGGAGGATCATATCTTGCCATGTGTAGTAAGCATTTGGGCGGTGACTACGTGTTGGCCTGGCCTACAGCGGAGATTGCTGTCATGGGAGCTGAAGGGGCGGCCGAGATTATTCATCGAAGGGAGATCAAGGCAGCATCTGATCCCAAGGCAAAAAAGGAAGAGAAGATTACCGAGTATCGCAATCTCTTCTCCAATCCATACATCGCTGCCTCCCGGGGATTTGTAGATGCAATTATCTTACCACGGGATACCAGACCCAGGATTATAGATGCCTTGGGAATCCTTACTACAAAAAGAGAAACAAGGCCTGCAAAGAAACACGGGAATATTCCGGTTTAGACCCACAAGAAGTGGGAATAAATAAAATCACAGGAATTTCCTTTTTGGGCGCAGATTATCAGGATTTTAAATATCTTGAGAAATGAGTTATCTGCAGGTATCTGCAAAAACCTGCCCGCCATCCCTGCCCGACATCCGGCAGGCGGGTGGCAGGCGGGTCTGCGTCCCAATTAAACTCAGGAGATAGGATAATGATTAGAGAGATTTCTAATAAGGAGATCATCAAGGTAGTCAGGGACCTGTGCATAGATGCAAATTATAATCTTGGCGACGATGTCCTTCGTGCCTTTGACAGGGCTATAGAGGCAGAGGAGTCAGCAACAGGAAGAGAGGTCCTTAACGAACTGATAGAGAATGCCAGGATTGCTCGGGAAGAGAAGGCTCCAATATGCCAGGATTGCGGGCTTGCTGTCGTGTTTATAGAAGTTGGTCAGGATGTCCACATCACAGGAGGTGATTTAAAAGAGGCAGTCAACGAGGGAGTAAGGCAAGGATATAAAGATGGTTATTTAAGAAAATCAGCGTGCCATCCTTTTACCAGAAAAAATACAGGTGATAATACCCCGGCTATTATACACATTCAAATTGTTCCAGGAGATAGGATGAAGATCGTCTTTGCACCCAAAGGAGGCGGTGCTGAGAATATGAGCAGGGTAAATATGCTTACTCCGGCAGTGGGTATCGAGGGAGTTAAAGACTTTGTAGCAAATAGGGTGAAAGAGTCTGGTTCCAACCCATGCCCACCAACTGTCATTGGCATTGGAGTTGGTGGAACCTTTGAAAGATCTGCAATCTTAGCAAAAAAGGCAATCTTAAGAGAAATTGGAAATAGAAATCCTGATCCAGAACTAGCAAAGATTGAGGAGGAGATTTTAACAAGAATCAACAGGTTGGGGATTGGTCCAATGGGATATGGGGGAAATATCACCTCGCTTGATGTATTTCTGGAAATTGAACCTTGTCATATTGCGAGCTTACCAGTAGCAGTTAATATCCAATGTCATGCTGCCAGACACAAAGAGGCGGTTATTTAATGTTCATTGTTTGTTGTCCGTTGTCTGTTGTGAATAAATAAAACCAAAGAAACACAACAAACCCAATAAACTCAAGAAACACTATTAATAGGCTGGAGGAGAAGATGTCCAAACAAATAAGGCTGACAACTCCATTATCTAGTGAAGATGTAGAGAAACTAAATATTGGAGACAAAGTATTGTTGAATGGAGTTTTGTTAACTGGAAGGGATGCAGCACATAAAAGGCTGTCTGAGCTTATAGAAGAGGGAAAAGAGCTTCCGGTTGATATCAAAGGCCAGGTAATTTACTTTGTAGGGCCCACTCCAGCAAAACCCGGAAAACCTATTGGTTCTGCAGGGCCCACCACAAGTTACAGGATGGATCCCTATTCTCCAAAATTGATTGAGCTTGGATTAAAAGGGATGATTGGTAAAGGAAATCGTTCCCAGGTTGTTATCGATGCTATGAAAAGGTTCAAGGCCGTTTATTTTGGCGCCACTGGAGGTGCAGGAGCTCTTATAGCTAAAAGAGTTAAGAAGGCTGAAATCGTTGCTTATGCTGATTTAGGACCTGAAGCGATACGCATATTAGAGGTGGAGGATTTTCCAGTCACAGTAGTCAATGATACAAAGGGAAATGATCTCTATCAAGAAGGCATAAAGAGGTATGCCAAGGTGTAAATACTTACCCTATATGAGGATTTGCTTTACAATGCACCTGAGCTGCTCTTTAATCTCTCACCACAGTACAGTTGTTCCTTTTTTCTTACTAACCTATTGTCGATCGTAAAGGAGCCAAACTGTTTTAACCTTTCGTGTTCTATAAAAGAATGATCTTGCCGCAGTTTCCTGACCTCATGAGTTCAAATCCTCTCTCGAATTCCTCGAATTTTAGCCTATGTGTGATCACAGGCGAAATGTCAAGTCTGTGGGATTTTAATAGCCGACTCATCTGATACCATGTGTCAAACATCTTCCTGCCAGTGATTCCATACACCTTGACTCCCTTGAATATGATATCGTTGCTCAGGTCAAATTCCATTGGCAAAGCAGGTATGCCCAGCAGAGAGGCCCTGCCGGCATTTCTCAAAACCTTGAACCCTTTCCTTATAGCCGAAGGTACTCCAGACATCTCTAAAAGCACATCAACGCCTTCCTCGTTTGTTATGCTTAGGATTTTGTCCACAATATCTTCCTTTTTGTCATTAAGGACAAAATCGGCCCCCATTTTCTTTGCCAGGTTTAATCTGTAATCTATTATGTCAACGCCGATAATTGTTGAAGCCCCACAGGCACGGGCAACCCCAATGGCCATAATTCCAATGGGTCCACAGCCCAAGGCCAAAACGGTCCTGCCGACTATCTCATCGCTCAAAACTGTGTAAGTTGCATTTCCCAGGGGTTCCTGCAAGGAGGTCAGCTCTAAGGGAAGGGATCCATCATTCTTCCAGACATTACTTTCAGGGATAGCCACATATTCCGCAAAGCATCCGTCTACGTCAACCCCCAGTATTTTGAAGTTGCGACAAACATGGGCATTTCCTGTTCTGCATTGAATGCAATGTCCGCAAGAAATATGGGTTTCTGCTGAGACGAATGTGCCAACCTGAACTGAGTTGACCTCATCGCCCACCTCGATAACCTCTCCTGATAACTCGTGTCCAAATACCCGGGGGGGTTTTATCCTATTGCTGGCCCATTGGTTCCAATCATAAATGTGCAGGTCTGAACCACAAATAGATGCCACTTTTACCTGCACCAGGACTTCCTTCGGACCAATTTTTGGAATGGGAATCCAGCATATCTCGGCCCCTTCTTCAGGTTTAACCTTCATTATGGCTTTCATTTTGCTGTTCATAGGCCTTTCTTGCCTTCCATGATATCTAATTTTTCCTCCCAGAATTCCTAGCTCTATACCTACTTAAAAAATTTATTTTATTCTAACCCTTGGCCTTTTATCTAAATTTGGTACTGTCCGTTGATGGTTGTCAGTTGTCCGTTGCAAAGGGTGCAAAAATCAGCAAATTCAACTATATAGCAACGAAGCTCCTGCTAATTTTGTATTTAATCTGAGTGTTGAGAAATATAGATACAATTGACTACTGACAACCGACTACTGACACTACCGTAAATTTACCTTCCAGTTAAAGGCCTTATAGATAATGAAGGTTTCGGTGGATTTTACATCCTTAATTTTTGAAACCTCCTCTGTAAAAAAATTGATCAGACCGTCGGGCGTATCAAAGAGAACCTGACAGACTAAATCATAACGGCCGGTAATAATTCCTACTGATATGACCCCATTGAGTTCGGAAAATTTTTGCGCATTTTCTAGCAAGTTATGACTTCCTAATTGAACCCCTACAACCGCCAATAAATGCTCACCATATTTTTCTGGATCAATCAAGCCAGCAATCTTAAAAACATCCATATCCATCAATTTTTTAACTCTTTTTCTTACAGTTCCTTCCGAGACTTTTAGTTTGCTTGCAATCTTACTATAAGTTCTGCGTCCATCGTCCTGTAATTCATCTATTATATCTTTATCTAATGTATCAAGATATCTGCTATGTTTTCTCTTTTCTTGATCTTCTTTCATTTTTTACCTTCTAATAAGAGGTTTTTAGGCTCAATATTTTCATATATTCATCACCTCGAAACCTCCTTTTTAGATTTTTTTTAAAGAAAAAATACTTAATCAGTAAAATATAAGGTATATTTTTTCTTGTCAAGTATTTTCATTCTTAATTTTTTACGATATTCGTACTTTTAATTGTTATGGAATTTGCTTGTTTAAAGTTGAGCGGATTGTTTTAGTGGGGTGAGAAGCTGTAGATCAATTTTATAAATCGATTAGCAAAGATGATTGTCAATAAAGAAAAAAGGTCATAAAAGGGGGAATATCCCTTGATATAAAGGGAAACCGGTAAAAGGTATATAAACATTTATTATAGTGAATATTGTACAATACTTAATGGGATTCTTTATATTTTTTTAATACAGCCAAAACATAATCAATATCATTTTCAGTGTGATCAGCAGCTATTTGAAATCGTATCTCCTCATCACCTTTGGGAACCACCGGATAATTGAGGCCAGTTGCTAAGATACCATTGTCAAACAGATACTTTACCAACTCTGTGGTCTTTTGAGTTTCCCTGATCATCAAGGGAACAACTGGATGTTCACTTGAGATTATCTCAAAATCTAATTGCTGCAATCCTTCTTCAAACTGCTTTGTCAGGCCGCGCATATGTTCCAAAAGTTTCAATCCTTTCTCACTATCAAGAATCTCCAGGGCCTTCATTGAAGCCGCTGCTTCAGATGCGGTGATTGGATTGGAATAAATATAGAATGGCGCTGTTTCACGCAGATAATTGATGATTGTAGAACTTGCGGCTACATAACCTCCGTTGACACCTAATGCTTTTCCTAATGTTGACACCAGTATGTCTGCTTTCTTATTTGTATATTCTTCAATTCCTCTTCCTGTTTTACCAAATGAACCAACACCATGCGAATCATCTACAATGGTAATAATCCCTTCTTCATATTTTGAATCATATTTTTTACAGATATCAACAATACTGTCCAAAGGTGCATAATCACCTCTCATACTGAAGATACCATCAGTGAGCACAATAGCTCTTTTGCCCTTGCCAATATTCTCCTTCAATTTGGCCTCCAGCTCAATCATGTTTAGATGTTTGTATATTGATTTGCCTGCTGGGCGGGATAGTTTGATTGCATTGATGATACAGTTGTGATTTAGTTCATCACTTATAACTATAGTATCATTAGATATAAGTGGAATTAAAATACCCATAACGGTTGAATAAGCAGAACTGAAGATCATTGCTGCTTCTCTGCCGTGGAACTTTGCTAACCTCTTTTCTAATTCGGTATGTGGATGATAAGTACCGCTAATAAAGCGGACAGCTCCGGGACCAGCACCGAATTTCCGGGCTGTTTCCTCTTCAGCCTCGATCACCTCCTGGTTTAAGGATAATCCAAGATAGGAGTTGCCATTCATCTTCAGAAACTCTTTATCCCCCTGCCCCTCAATATAGTAGCGGGGTCCCTTACCAGGTTCGGCAGGTTTTAGACCTATGATTACTGTTTCTTTGCCTTTAAACGTACCTTTTGTTTTTAGATCATCCAATCTTTCATTCAAGACCCTTTCTAACGCTTCCATAGACATGCTGTTCCTCCAACCTTAACTTTCTGATAGATTACATCTTATATGGCGATGATTGATTGTTTCATATAATAGGAGAGCAATTTTTTTCTTTTTCTATTAAACAAGGCCTGGCCATACCTTTCTTTGCATTAATTTTTCTTATTGGGGTGAAGGTTTTTCTTTTCTCTAACTCTTCCATGGTCTTTGGATCTTTTATCGCCTTATCAGCCTCTACCATTGCCTCTATGTATTCATCTATGCTCTCTTTTGTTTCTGTTTCTGTAGGTTCTATCATGTAGAAGTTGGGCTCTGGGAAATGAATGGTTGCCTGCAACTTTTTAAAATACTCTGACAGCAAATGCCCAAGAATGTCTATACTCTCATGCTTCATTACACACTCATGCATGCAATGCTGGTCTCCATAAGGAAATTTGAAACCTTTTTTCTTGAGTTTTTCCTGCATATAGTTTGCGTGAACAACAGCTGTTTCGCTGACTTTTCTAAGGCCCTTAGGCCCCAGCATCAGTATGTATGCGTATGCCTTTGTAAAAACAGAGTTG
>JAUWZC010000220.1 GCA_030615565.1 Desulfobacteraceae bacterium
TTTCTTTTCAATCCATTCCCAGGTCTCATCTTTGTAGGTACGCATAAATAAAATATATCAAAAATGCTTACAAAGAAGCTATGAAATTTCAACCAGAAGCATGATGTACTTGATATTAATGAAAGTTATTGCTAAAGGAAACGTAATTTGCAGGCCGTTTGTTGGATGATTACATTCTAGCGAAGCTTTGCCTTCCCGGCCCGTATCCCGACTTTCGGGAGACGGGCAAACCGACGAGACACGATGTCAGTAAGAAAATACGCAATACTGAGTAACGTTTATGGGTTACGGTAGAGCCTGTCCCGACTATACTGTCGGGGATGCCCGTTTCGTTTTTCGCCTGCCCGCCATCGGCTTCGCCTTCAGGCGAGGCGGGCAGGGTAACGCCATTCGTCTTTTTATTTCCACGTTACCTTAACCGTTACCAATACGGGCTTCGTTACCCTAACCGTTACCCTAATAAACCAGCAAAAACTTGACATAAATTTTAAGATCTTTGCTTATATAGACATCTAGAGGTCAAATCAACATGCCACTTTATGAGTATGAATGCCATGTTTGCAAAAAGAAGTTCGAGGTACTTCAAAGAACGAGCGATGATGGAAGCAAATTATGGTGCCCTAAGTGCCAGGCAGATAAACCCAAAAGGGTCCTATCCCTTTTTAGCTCTGTCTTTAGCAAATCGACTTCAACAGCCTGTGGTCCCACAGGATCCACCTGAACAATTTAACAGCAAGGGATAGTTTATCTCCATAAATAGAGACAAGCCGAAGATTCATACGAATTTTTTTCCTCCAAATACCTCCAATAAATGGGATCGGATAATCAATTTTACACAAATCTTCACATTCAATCATGATAACTGAGCCTCCTCTCTTTAGGCTTCAATTTCAGGAACATAAGAAAACATACTTTTGCTTGTTGTTAAATATATATTCAACACTCTTTCAGCACTTGTTATACTATATTTTTAATTAAAACCATTTGCAGGTCGGAGGACCAATGGAAAGAATAAAAGAAAAATTTACAATTAAAATTACAGACAGAGGAATAGTTATCCTCAGTGGGGAGGAAAAGAGTTTGCACTTTACAGCAGGTGAGGCATTAATGTTACTTGATATACTCAGAAATAAAGAACCAAAATTAAAACAAATGGCTGAGAAAGCTTCACCTATACCCATAAAAATCAAAGTCTGAATCATACTTTTAGCTGGGGGAGTCTGTTGTAGGCGTGATTATCACTTTGAATGAGAATTTGAACAAAGAGAAGGAAAATAGATTTTGTTTTAAATTCTCGTAGTGAAGATATTGTTGTGAAGTCAAAATTGTCTGAAAATTTAAATGGTTTCCAGGCCTTCAAGAAGCTAGTTGTTATTGAAAACCTTTATAAACATGTGGAATATCTCTCGGTCAAGATAGGAGATCGACATCTATGGAAGGAACACTCCCTGAGCAAGGCTGCAGATTATATTGAATCGGCCTTTCAAGTTAGCGGATATACAGTGCAGCGGCAAACCTATTCATGTTACGGCAAGGTTGTGTCAAATCTAATCGCAGAGAAAACCGGAACTGACAATGCTGTGGTGTTAATTGGTGCCCATTATGATACCGTGCCAGGAACACCAGGTGCAGACGACAATGCCTCGGCCGTGGCTGGCATGCTGGAGCTTGCACGGTTACACAAAGGGGGTTTGAACAAAAAACATCTCATATTTGTTGCCTTTGTCAATGAAGAACCCCCTTGCTTTGGATCTTATAATATGGGGAGTATGGTTTACGCTAAACACCTAAAAGATCGAAAGGTGCCAGTAGATGTTATGATCTCGCTGGAGATGATCGGATATTTCTGCAAGGAGCCCATTCAACAATACCCTATCCCGGGTATGCGCTTTTTTTACCCCAAGACAGCTGATTTTATTGGGGTAGTGGGAAATTTTCATTCATCAAAATACATCTCTTTCCTAAAAAAGGGAATCGAGAAATATTCTACCATAAATGCAAGGTCCTTAACTGGGCCCGAATTTTTTGGAGGCATTAACCTTTCTGACAATTCTTCGTTCTGGCACCATGGATACAGAGCTGTTATGATAACGGATACATCATTTTTCAGAAACAAAAATTACCACCAGGAGACAGATACTATCGATACCCTCAATTTTGAGGCCATGGCAGAAGTTGTCAAGGGCCTATATTACACACTCTTGAAGATATAAGTAAAATGGGGGTTTCAACATTTGACAAGAATATCTGCCTTTTCTGAAAATTAGCAAGAAAGATGCAGTCCGCATCTCAGAGGGGAGTCTATTTCTAATTATCACTTCTTCAGGGACTTCCTTAACTTCTTTGTAGAAGCCCTATCTGCTTTCATGGTTTCAGGATTGATCACGACACCATAGTCTTCCCTGGCACACTCTAAGCTCACGTATCCATCAGCAACATCCTTCTCTACCAATTCCGGTTCACGCTCCAGTGGATCTCCATATCCGCCTCCGCCAGCGGCATCCATGATAACTACATCACCAGGCCTTAATTGGGTCAAGCCATATGGATTCCCTGGCTCCCCATTGATCAGGAACTTTGCCTTTGATCCATCCTTCCCACTAAAAAGCCCCTCTGGGGAATAGCGGTATCTTCCAGACTGAATTCCCAGATTCACCGGCGGGATAGGGGCGTGCTCATCATCAGGGACTCTAAAAACTACTCGCCTTCCAAGACCTCCCTTCATCCTGCCCGGACCTCCTGAATCAGTGAGCAATCCTCTCGTTTCAACAATAAGAGGTGTGTCGCTTTCGAATATTTCGATCGGCGTATTGGCTCCATTGGCAGGGAATATATAATCATAATAACCATCATTTGAAGAGCTCGCTCCCATACCGCCTCCCCTGATAATCACGCAATGCCATGGTCTGCCGTCATTTCTCCTTCCGTAAAACACATTCATGGTTGCAGGCGTCCCTCCACTTCCTGCAATAACTCTGTCAGGCACAGCCTTTGCTAAGGCCCTATAGATTATCTCAGTTAGAAAATGCCCGATCTGCATTCGCGCTGCCACAGCTACCGGGAATGTACAGTTAACCACGCTACCCTCGGGTGCCTTCATGGATATTGGCTCTGCGCAACCATCGTTGTTAGGTATGTCCGGGTCAAATATGCTCTTAAGGGCCATAAACACATAGGCATAGGTAAAATTGTACACAACATTGCCACCCCAATCTACATGGGGAGAAGAGCCATCAAGGTCCACCATTATGTCGCTTCCTTTTACCTCAACAGCTACCTTTATGACCACATCCTCTTTGCCCTCCATCTGTTCTACAATCCCTTCTGCCCTATAAACGCCATCAGGGATCTTTTCAATGGCTCCTCTCATGCTCTTCTCTGTACGGCTGATAATCTCATCTGCCAGATCATCCAGGCCATCCAGGCCATACTCATCAAGCATCTGACATATCTTTTCTGCACATACATGATTTGCTGCTATCTGGGACCGGATGTCACCTATTACCTCATCAGGAGTGCGAACATTCCAGCGAATCATCTCTAAAACAGCCTCATTAAAAATCCCACCATCATAAAGCTTCACCAGGGGTATGAACAGGCCATCCTCATAAACATCGTGGTTATCAGATGATACACGTCCACCGATATCCGAATGATGGAAAACACAGGCTGTAAAGGCCGTCACTGTGTCTTTATAAAAAATGGGGCTCATCACACAGACGTCGTTTAAGTGTCCGGCTAAGGCCCATGGATCGTTAGTTATGAAGACATCCCCGGGCCGATAACTATCTGAAGGCAGCTTGTTGACAAGATTCTTGATCCCCAAGGCCATCGCCCCGGACTGGCCGGGCGTCGCAAAGGTTCCTTGCGCCAGTTCTCTGCCCTTTCTATCAGTGAACATGCATGTGTAGTCGTGGGCATCCCTCAGCAAACTTGAAAAGGCCGTACGCGCAACCGTGCTGTCCGCT
>JAUWZC010000227.1 GCA_030615565.1 Desulfobacteraceae bacterium
CGTATGACGTTGAAATTACAGATTATCATTAGGAGGGTCATATGAAAGACAAGAAACTTCCTGCCATCCACCCGGGAGAAATTCTTAAGGAAGAATTCTTAGAGGCAATGGGAATTAGCCAGTACCGACTGGCAAAGGATATAAGCGTGCCTCCCAGGCGCATCAACGAAATTGTCCACGGTAAACGGTCAATTACTGCAGATACAGCCTTGCGTTTGGGACGTTTTTTCGGCATGTCTGCTCAATTTTGGCTCAACCTCCAAACTCGGTATGATCTTGAAGTGACTGAGGATTTACTTGAGGGCCGGCTCGCTGAGGAGGTACACACTCTTGAGGCACATTCAGCTTGAATGTAAATTTTGGGTTACAAGACGGGACATTGATTCTGAGACAACTTACTGCATTCCGGGGACACAATACTTATTTTTAAATATCAAAATAGGCATAAAGAGGTTAACGAAGAAACACCTGCTCAAGGCAATGGACAAAACGCCGTATTTGCCGAGATCCAACCCTTTTTATGAAGTTTCTAACTATCTCATTTTCTTATCGATTTTTGAAATATTGCATTTCAGAGAAGTAAAACAATACGCCTTTTAGGACTTGTATTATCTATGTTGTGTCAAATAAAGGTGTTGACTATCAACTTACTTTGCCTTACTATGAAGTAAGAAAATGATATTTAAGTAAGGAGGAATGTTCCCATGACATTAGCAACACTCACAAGCAAGGGGCAGGTAACGATTCCGAAACAAGTCCGGGATTCTCTGCGGTTGCACACAGGAGACAAGGTCGAATTTGTCATCACTGAAAATAGAGAAGCGCTTCTTAGGCCGATCACCAAGAAGGTCGATGATGTATTCGGCAGGTTACATAAGCCGGGAAAGAAGCTCATTTCTATTGAGAAGATGAACGCTGGGATAAGGCAGAAGATGCAGGAGAGTTTCAAATGAAGGCCTTGGATACTAACGTGCTGGTTCGCTTCCTTGTGAGGGATGACGAGCAACAAGCCGAAACCATTTACAGGATATTCAAACAGGCGGAATCCGACAAGGAATCACTGTTCGTACCTCTGTTAGTTGTCCTTGAGACTATCTGGGTGTTGGAATCTGTTTATAAGATTTCGAGACAAGAGATACTAGATTCCATTAATGAGCTTATATTAATGCCCATTCTGGAGTTTGAAGCACAATCAGCAATTCTGAGCTTTGTCTCTTCGGCATTAGATACCAAAATGGATCTTTCGGATCTTTTGATCGCGAATTCTGCGAGATTTTCGGGCTGTGAATGTGTGCTTACATTTGACAAAAGGGCATCAAACTTCGGGCTTTTTGAGCTACTCAGATAACGTAAACCGTAAACCAGGACGCTGGTTCTGAAACAACTTACTGGATTCCGGAGGTACGATACTAATTTTTAAAAAATCGAAATAGGTATAAAGCGGTTAATAAAGAAATTTTTAAAAAGGACCTCTCCATGAAATCTTACATAGACCGGACCCACCTGATTGAGGAAGGCATGCCAGTCTGGCCAGGAGAGCCGCAGCCGGAGATCAGGGAACCCATGACTCTTGGAAGAGACATTTGCACTGTCCAGTCGATCCTGTTTAGCAAATACCTAAACAAAACTTTGCGTGCCACACGCTTTAACGGTGCTTTATTATCTGAGCCAGAAAATCCATATAAGAAAAAATAATTTGCTTGACAAGTAACTACAACTTAATTTGTTGATTTTACGTGAGACCTATTTTATAGCTTCTTTTGGTTAGTAATCTGTGAAATGGTTCGTGATAAAAACGCAGTTCTGGTTCAGTAGATAATAATTTTTTGATCATAGGAGACCGTTGAGATCGAAGGTTAGACATTATGGATCGTACACTCACTAATAAATTTAAGGATAATTTCGTAATAAAGCCTTTGATCGAAACCTTTAGCTTCTTTCGGGCATATGCGCGAGATATAGTAACTTTCCTTTTATACGCTACATTTCCCGTGATAATTATTGAAAATTTTATTTCTTACTATGCGATTAATTACGATTTTCCCATAGAGATTAAATATCTTCCTATTATCTTGCACTTCCTCTATCAACCTATATACACTGGGGGCCTGATCTATCTTCTTTCCAAGATAGTTTTAGGAGAGAAATGGAATATAAAAGAATGCCTACTGGTCGGATTAGGTTGTTGGATAAACCTGCTGCTTGTTAATATTATTAGCTCATTAATGGTTATCCTTGGACTTTTCGCTTTTATAATTCCCGGGCTGTTTATTTTTGCAAGACTTTCATTAGCAGAATTCAGTGTGGTGCTCGATAGGCTTAGTCCTGTAGAGGCCTTATATCACAGTAATAAAATCAGTAAAGGGTTTACATGGCAGATCATTGGTAGTGCCTTACTTCTTTCTGCAATACTTTTAGGATTCCAGTTCCTAATGCATATTGCAATAGTAACGCTTTCTTTAAAGAATTTATTTATATTCATGGTTAGTGAATTACTGATTATTATTTTGTGGTCAACTTTTACTATACTATTATTTCGTTTTTATGATTTAGCTAATAAGGCTTCACAGCAATCACCTAACCAAGAAATCCAGGCGACACCATAAGCCATGGAAGCTGAGATGTTTATGCGAGTAATGAAGATTCCTATTTACCAAATTGACGCATTTTCAAGCAAAGTTTTTTCGGGCAATCCTGCTGCTGTATGCCCTCTTGAAGAATGGTTAGAAGATTCTCTACTACAGGCAATTGCTTATGAGAACAACCTTTCTGAAACAGCCTTCTTTGTTCCTGAGGGAAGTGGCTACCATATTCGCTGGTTTACCCCTGTTGCGGAGGTTGATTTATGTGGGCATGCTACCTTGGCCGCAGCGTTTGTCATTTTTAACTATTTTGATACATCAAGCGGTCAAGTTAGCTTTAACTCAAAGAGTGGAAGGCTTGCTGTCGTTAAAGAGGACGAATTGCTGTCGATGGATTTTCCTTCACAGCCGCCTGTACCATGCGAAACACCCAAGGAGTTGCTTGATGGTCTTAGGAAAAAGCCATTAGAAGTATTGTGTTCAGAAGACTATGTAGCTGTGTTTTCAAGTAAGAATGACATTATAGAACTAAATCCAGATATGGGAATACTCAAAAAGTTAGATTTACGAGGAGTGGTTGTAACTGCTCAAGGGGACAATGTGGATTTTGTATCACGCTTTTTTGCACCAAAATTTGGTATTGATGAAGATCCTGTTACAGGGTCTGCTCACTGTGCTTTAACGCCATATTGGGCCAATAGGCTGAATAAGAAAAATTTGCATGCTTATCAGGTGTCACAACGAGGTGGAGAGTTATTTTGCAAAGATAGCGGTAACAGAGTTATCATATCTGGCAGAGCTGTTCAGTTTATGAAAGGTAGTATTACTATAAATACTTACTAAGCAGAGCATTTTATTGTTTGCATTGGCCATAACCGAGAAAGATGTATAATGGTCATGAGGTCTTTTCTTCTGTTCCAAGGCTCCCAGCCTGGTCTTTTCTACGACTTATCTGCGTCCCGCTATGCGGGACTACGCATTCCCCCGATAAATCAAGGGCTGCGGTTTCCCCCACTGATAAGTCGTGAAAAGAACAGTGGCCTTCCGCCAGTCACTTTAGAAAAGACCTCATGACCATCACGATATTGCAAACTATGTGATGATTTCATTAGCAACTACTCAAAAAAAATAGGGGAGAGAAGTTGGATATAGATACCATTGGAGATTGGAAAAGGACGAACGATTGCGGCAGTTTAAGAAGGGATGATATTGATCGCGAGGTCGTCCTCATGGGATGGGTAAACAGTCGCAGGGATCTGGGGAAATTGATATTTATCGATCTCAGGGATAGGTTTGGCTTGACC
>JAUWZC010000116.1 GCA_030615565.1 Desulfobacteraceae bacterium
CCCCATTGCTCAAATGAAAGCTTTTCTTCCAGATAGGCAAACCCTTGCCGCCTATAGTAATCTCTCAATTCAGGTTGTAGGATGCTTCCAAGTTTCATATCAAAATCCCTTTTCTTGAATCCCTTCAATTTCTTTAAAACCTTTATTTTTTGTTCCTCTGGGATATTCAGGGCGACTCCCTTTCGTACAAAAAACTCCAGGTCAAACGCATCTCTTATCTCCCCGCTTGCTAACAGGGAAAAGATCTTGTTCCTTAACATCTGTCTCAAGGTGAATCCTCTCACCAGAATCTGGATGGGAAAATGTGGTGAGAAAGCAATCTTTTCCTCAGTACTGCCAGGAGATACCACAGTCTTACTGATCTCTATCTTCAATTTCGGCATTCTTTTTTCTTTATTGACCTCTACCAGAATGGAATAATCTTTGTTTTGTGCATCAGTGACATCATGATCCCTGGAAAGGGCATTATATAGCCGCTTATAAAACCCATTATAATCCTCTTCCTTAAAAAAGGAGAAATCCAGACCAAGAGAATATCTGGGGAGTTCGTGACAGAGCCTGAGCATGGTTTCTCCTCCAAAGGCAAGGGAACCCAGAAAACGTTTTGATCCGAGCCACTGAAGCATGGCCATTTGTAAGGCTTCATGCTCTATTAATCTTTGCATAAACCCCCTCAAAATACTTTCTCGCTTTTGGAGGATAGAGAACAGAGAAATCTGCAAGCATTCCCTCATCGACCATTGTTAGATCAAGAGAAGAGCCATCTAAATCATAGCGCCCTAAGGAAGCGAGGTAAAGACAATCCAGAACTGCTTTCTCAGGGAGGGCAATGAAAACACCATCCCTTTTTATAAACTCCCTATAGAGATCAGGCCTGATCTTAATATAATGAAAGGAGAGACCCCCGACATCGAATGTTTTAGTTCGTTTGACTGAGATCGACTCAAAGAAGCCTTTTTGCACATGAGTTGTGATGCCATAATAGGAAAGGGCTGTTCTCAAAGAGATGTAAGAGGGGACCTGGAGAATATTGGCAATGCGAAAGAGATCTATCTGATCCAGATGGCTAAGGGTCTCGGTCCTGGCGTAAAGACCCCTTTTTAATCTCATTAGTAGCCCCTTCTTTACATAGCGGCTGCACAAGACCTCCGCCGAGGCAAGTTTAGTACCAAGCGCATGAGCAACATCGTACTGTGTGAAAAACGGTTTATCTATTTTTAAGAGACGTTCATAAGACATATTAAAAGACATTAACCGTTCAAAGTTCAGAGGTTCAGGGTTCAACGAAAATCTGAACGGTGAATTCTGAACCTGTGAACGCATACAAAAGATATTTTCTTAACGATATTGTTAAATTATTATGCTTGATAGTTATTACAGCAATAAATGTGCCAATTGTGGAGGAATTCAGTTATTAGCAATCACATAACCTTTTGACCAATTTGGAATCACTAACTTTTTTATAAAACTTATAATCTGCAGTGATAAGGGGAGATTGGGTTACCTTTGCAAGGGCAAGGAAGTAGGCATCATAAAGAGTAACTTCATACGCAAAAGCTAACTTCAGGGCTGAATTCAATATATTAATATCAAGGGATCTTATCTCCAATTCCAGATCTATTAAACTTTCAATGGATTCTCTTACCTCAAATGGGCTCAAGACCCCATGGTAGCGCAAAGCATTGGCCAATTCATATATAAGGAGATCTGGGACAATTATAAGGCATTTGTTATTTGCATGATCAACTCTCAACTTTAAAGCCTTTTCCATATCACTTTCCGAGGCTTCACTAAACCATTTGACCAGCACCGACGTATCTAAGACATATGCTTTGACAGGGTTTCTCTCCATTTCCTCACCTCGCCAACTCCATCCCATTTTCCAGCCTTCTTTCTAAGTCTGTCCTGGATTTCAATAGCTCGCCTAATCCTTTTCTTTTTCTCCTTCTCTTGGATCTCTTTTTGGTATCTATCCATTACCTCTTCAGCAGCTTTTCGCAAGAAGGCACTGCGGCTAATCTCCATATCCTTTGCGAACTTATCAATTAATTCCACTATCTCTTCAGGTAAAGTAATGTTTAATCTTCGCATACATACCCTCTCTACACACTCAATAGTGTGTATTATAGGCATATATTGATAGGTATAGCAAGAGAAAAAATCCAAGCGATCACAAAGCATTCAGCTCTCAGCTTTCAGCCATCTTTTTTTGCTGACTGTTGATCGCTAACCCCAGACAGCTATGATAACCAAAGATGAACCCTTATAGCCTTATTAATCTTGCTTATCTCTTTCTGCCCTAATTTCCCTATTTGCTTGACAAGCCTGGTTTTATCAAGCGTCCGAATTTGATCCGCTTTAACCTTGCTATCCTTTGGGAGATTACCACTTCCCTCGGGTAAAAATACTTCAAAGGGGTAAATCTTACTTATATTTTTTGAGGTGGCAGGCAATATGGTCACAGTGCCTGAGAATTCATTGTTCTTGTCATTGGATACAACCACAACTGGCCGGGTCTTTGATATCTCTTTCCCCACAACTGGATCAAGAGCAGCAAGATATATTTCTCCCCTTTTAATATTCATCCCATCCCTCTAAATCAACGGACTCAAATTCTTTTGCAATGGAAAGACTTTCCTCTCTTCTAGTTTTATAGCCTTCTTCCAGCATTTTCTGGAGCTTATCCTCTTCAATTTTCTTTACTCGTTCCTTCAGAGTCTCGGCAATAAAGCGGCTCTTCTTTCGGGGCCCCACTAACTGATCCAATTTGTTCACCAGATCTTCTGGAATGGTAATATTCATTCTGACCATACTCATAATACATCTCCTTAAATGTATTTAAAAGTGTATTTAGAATACATCAAATTAAGTTGCATGTCAAGAAAGATAGGACTTTCACCTCAAACGAAGAAGTCCTTGAGCCTTATGTTCTTAAAGCATTCAGCTTACAGGTCTCATCATTCTTGGTATTCTTGCTTTATTTATTGTTGATCACTTGCTGTATGAATACGGAGCTCTCTAGGGGATGCCGTGGCTAATATTCTTCTAAATGATTTTAAAATCAGTTATGGAAGATAGTTACGTTGGGGATCTTATTGAAATGAAGATCTAAGGTAAAAATTTTGCAGTTATTTTCAAGGGAAAGGCTGGCTATGATAAGGTCTGTAGTAGGGATGGTAATGTCTTTCTTACGCAGTGCAAAAGAAATCCTACCAGATTGGATCCAGGTGTTAATTGTAGTCTCTAAAAAGGGAAGCGCCAACATGCTTTCTAGAATGGATTCAAATTCCTTCTCAATCTTAGCGCCTTGTAGCAATTCGGTCAAAATAATGCCTGTAAGAAAAACTCTTCCTTTTTTTAAAAGATTTTCAAGAGATTTCCCAGCATTTGAGTCAGGCTTATTGAAATATTCGATCCAGATGGATGTATCTACAAGAACATTAGCTTTCATCCAATTCCATTTCCCGCAATTTTTTCCAGCTGTCCTCCAGATGGAGTTTGCCTTTTAAGTCCAGCAGTTTCTGCATCCTTTTTTCCCGAACATAGGCCTCAAGAACCTCATTGACTGCCTGGGATTTATTCTTGGCCCCGGTCAGTCGCGTCACCTCTATGATGATGTCATCTTTAAGATTTAAAGTTGTGCGCATTAAAGACTCTTTTTTTTTATGATAATATTATATGATTCTAGTTTATGATGTCAAGATTATTTAAATATAGCTATCAGCAATCTGCTTTCAGCTTACAGCTTTCTTTTAACCTTTAGTCTTCTGCCTCAAACGAGGTGTTCCCAGGTAATAGCTTGTAAACTATGAAAATCCCCTAAAACACATGTAAACAAGGAAGAAAAACATTTGCTATTAAAAGAGTTGACCTGCTTTAATGTACATGATAATAGAATTATGTACGCAATATTAGCGGGAGAGATATCAATGTTAAGATATAAGCATATGAGATTAGATCAAGAAAAGATAGAAAAGGCCAAAGAGATCCTCAAGGCCAAAACGGAGACAGAGGCCATGTCTCAAGCGCTCAACAAGGTGATCGAGCAGGACGGGGAGAGGCTTCGGAGGAGGAGAATCATGAAACATATGATTGAACTTCGAAATATCCTGGGTAAGATACAAGAAGATTCTGCTGAATGGGTTAGACTGGCAAGAGAGGAAAGGTCGCTGAGTCATGATCGCAGTAATTGATGCAAGCGTCGCAGCGCCCACCCTTTTCCCTTATGAGATCATTAGTGCCATTAATGTAGCTATTAACAGAAAAAGGATAAAAGAGTCAGTCGGTTATAAAGCCATAAAATACATTACCTCACTAGGAATTGGGCTTAGAAGCTTCAACGATCTGATTGAGACAACATTTCAAATGGCCAGACAGTATGGTCTATCTACCTATGATTGTGCGTATATGGCACTTTCAGAAAAAGAAAATTGCAATCTTATTACTGGCGATAAGAAGTTTTTTAGCGCTATCAAGAAACACTTTTCATGGGTTAAGTACATTGGTGATTATCTCTAAAAAAAGCATTCAGCATTCAGCTTTCCTTTCGCTTTCTGCCTCAAACGAATAGATCCCAACGTCTCGGAATTTCTATAACTCTTTGAATTTACAGTTATTCTAATGGCATTCTGATTTATACCACTCACATGGAATAATGGAATAATGTTCAGAAACGCATAACCTCTGTGTCTGGATTAAGGGTTTTGGGATCAAAAAAACATGGGGGCTGGAATGTTGGAACAATGGAACCCTGGAATTTCTCCCACCCAATACTCCATCCCGCTAGGCGGGATCTTCGACAATTGAGTATTCCAATATTCTCCCGCATAGCGGGATGAGCGACCCGCCCGCCATGCGAGTCCGCAAGGCGAGGCGGGCGGGAGCGAACTAAGTTCAGTCCTAAATAGAAACGAGAAACAAAAAACTATCCGAGCGGTGAGCCAGAGCCCAAAAATATTATAATTGCAAATCTCTTAGGGCAATAATGAAGGGCAAGTTCTTAACTTTGGCGCAAAATGTATAGTCAGCCGTAATTAACGGGATAGAGGAAAGTTGCGCAAGAGCGGCATAAATGGCATCGTATATGGTTAACGAATATCCAAAGGCTAGTTCAATAGCATGGTCAATATATTCAGAGGATGCTTCAAGGGTTATTTGTAGTTCAAAAAAATCTCTCATAGCCCTCTTTACATGCTTATCATCAAAATTTGGGTTAAATCTCAGAGCATTGGCCAACTCATAAGATATCAATGCTGGGGCTAGAAGATCACAAGCTCCGTCAACATACATCTGGAGTAGTTTATCTGCCTTGATTATGTCGTCCTCTCTTAAAGAAGAATACCACTTGACGGCTAAGCTTGCGTCAATTGCGTATTTCTTCATCTTAATTCTCTCCATTTTCGTATCTCAGCGACGCCATCCCATTTGCCAGACTTTATCCTCAGCTTTCTAATGTCAGCTGATGCTCTTTGAATAGACATTCGTTTTATGCGTTCAGCCGCTTCTTCTTCTATCATTTCCATAAAAAATCGGAGTGCTTCAAGTATTAACCCACTTCTGGTCATGCCTTCAGATCTTGCAAATTTGTCGATTTTTTTTAATTCTTCTCCAGGAAGTGTGATGTTAATCTTTACTACTCTACCCATTTTATTACCTCCTGATATATTGATGCTTATAAGTATAAAAAGGTATTCTTATAAGTTTGTCAAGATAAAAATTGGTTTGCATTTAAGAATTAAAAGTCAACGACCCCGCCCTTCCGGGCGGGGTTTGAAAAAAGGAAATAATTCATTAGCCGCCTCCATCCCCACCCTCCCGGGTGGGGCATTAAAGGGCGGCGGTACATTTTCTTAAAGACCTTTCAATCTTTAACCACCCTAATCTAGATGCCATACACATGGAATAATGTAATGCCTTGTTAAATATGTTCATTATTAAAATATTATTGAAATTTTCTGATAAAAATAGAATCTAAACCCAATATTCCAACATTCCATTATTCCCTGGCCCAGACCCGCCTGCCAGATGGCGGGCAGGCCTGGCATGCAATAAATAATTTTATAGATTATACTCTCGAAGTATTACGGCGGCACTATAATGTTATGGAAAAGTCGCGCCCCTGGCCCAGACCTGATTATCTGGCTATATACTTGCATACATGGAATATGCGCCAGGGCGGGCAGGGCAGGCCAAGATTCTCCCGCATAGCGGGATGAGCGACCCGCCCGCCATGCGAGTCCGCAAGGCGAGGCGGGCGGGAGCAAACTAAGTTCCCTTTCACCTTTAGTCTTTCGCCGTTAGACGAGCGTAGTTATTAAGGAGGTAAATTTGTGATTATTTATACTTTTTCTGAAGCACATCATCCCATCCCTCTAAATCAATGGCTTCAAAATCTTTCGCAAAAGATCAAGTCCGGTGTTACTTACCAGATTGTTTGAACATGTGGATATTTAAGTATTTTTTCATCTTTTGTGAGCAAAGGTGCTCCCATTGAAACTGCGGTAGCAATTATTATGCGGTCCGCGGGATCACTATGAAGAGGTTGTGGCAAATTCACCGATTTAATTGCTATTGAATTATCAACAGGTATGAATGTAATAAACGGCAATGCCTCTGATTTTGCTATCCAGTCGGTTACGCCAAGCGTGAGTCGCAATCGTTTTTTAGCAACCAAAAGTGCAACCTCCCAAGCGCTTATAGATGAGATTAATATCCCCTTCTCTTCCATGGCGGCATCCAAAGATCTTTTTGCCCTTTTAGAAAGTAATTCTGGATTACTAACGAACAACACCCAGACATATGTATCCAGAACTATCATTTTAAGGCCTCCCAATCATTTAACCCTACAGGAGCAGTTGGAGCCTCATACTTGATTACGGTATTGCGGAGCGCTTTTAAGGCTTCAGAAGGATCTTCAGAATATGGTATGATTTTTAAGACTGGTTTACCACGATCAGTTATGATTAATGCCTTCCCTTTTTGTTGCACCTC
>JAUWZC010000313.1 GCA_030615565.1 Desulfobacteraceae bacterium
GAGGGTGGTTAGGTTCAGGTGCTCTGGGAGGTTGAGGGATAAGATTAATGGAGTCTAAAGCAGGGTTGGCCTTAATCAGAGAAATATGATGAGTTTGTCAGAAAAAGACCTAAACCTCGGCGATCACATTTATGTAAGACGCCTGGTATATTCTCATCATGGAATATACGCAGGAGACGGAAATGTGATTCATTATACCGGAGAAGAAAAGGAGAAAAAAGACCCGCTGATCAGGGAAACAGACATAGAGGATTTTCTAAAGGGCGGAAAGCTGAGAAGGCGTAACTATAAAAAGCGTTTGCCTCCTTCTGGGACTCTCAGCCTTGCAAAAAAGCATCTGTCTAAGAATAGCTATTCACTTGCCCTCAATAATTGTGAACATTTTGCAACGTACTGTGCCACTGGAAAAAAGAAAAGCAGGCAGTTACGCGAAGCTGTTGGTGGTCTTGTTGGAATCGCACTTACTATCACCGGTACCATTATTCAAATAAAGAGAACAAAGAAAACGGGGTGATCTTTTATAATCGCTTGCGATGGATAGATGGCTAATCGGCTGGCTATTTTGTGCCAAACTGATCAAAACATGTTTCCAACCTTAAATTAATGTTGAGGAAGGGTCATATCCTATCTCTACCTTCCCCGATACGATCTCTTCTTCGGTCTCTTTATTACCATAATAAGGAAAAACCCAGCAATAAAACCGCCTATGTGAGCAAACCACGCTATACCACTTCCTATACTTGAGCCAAATTCAGCAAATCCGCTTAAAACCTGTATCAATATCCAGTAACCAAGCATTATTATTGCAGGAATTTTTACTACCTGTATAAATATCCCTAATATCAATAATGTTTTGATGCGCGCTTTTGGAAAGAGAACCATGTATGCACCCATCACTCCTGCTATAGCGCCGCTGGCTCCTATAGTGGGGACCTGGGAGTTGAGATTGGTGAATATATGAAAGAAAGATGCAATGAGCCCACACAGGATATAAAAAGCCAGATATTTGAAATGACCAAGGGTGTCCTCGATATTATCGCCAAATATCCACAGGAAAAGCATGTTGCTGAGGATGTGTATCCAACCTCCATGCAGAAACATCGCCGTTAAAATGGTCAAAGGTACCGGGACTAAGGCCGAGGGATTAAGATCCACAAAATGGCTAAATTCATAAGGGATGCAACCAAGTTGAAAGAACAGAGCCTTGGCCCCTCCAGGCACAAAAAAGTTTTGGTAGATAAAGACAGAAATATTAGCTAGGATCAAGAAGAGATTAACAAAAGGAAAACTACGGGATGGGTTTTCATCTTTTAAGGGAATCATTTACTGTCTCGGGATAGTTGTTGAGCATTCAATCAGTGCTCTGATTTAAAAAGGATCTGAGATAGGCTAATATAGAATAACATTTAAGACATCAATCTTTAAATTCATTGTTAGAATTGAGCCGTGTCAGAGAAATATCCTGAATGTCCGCTGTATAACCACTCAAACTGCAAAAGATTGCTACAACCCCAAGGGCTGTGCGATTGTCAGGGAAGACAAGGTATGTGCTAATGATAAAGCAAACTTTTCAAAATCTGCTAAAATGCCTTAATAATTTAGAAGCAGGCGATCGCTTTATCCCATAGCGGAAAAAGATGAATAAATTTGTATTGTTTGACATAGACGGCACTTTAATTGAACCTGGTGGAGCTGGCAGGAGGTCTTTGAGTAATTCTTTCTATCAGATGTTCTCCATCAGCGATGCCTTTGGTGGGATAAAAATGGCAGGGAAGACTGATATCCAGATAATAAAAGAGGGCTTGTCTGTTCATGGACTGCCTTCTGGCGATGGGGTCTTGGCTTCCATTGTATCGCAGTATATAAAGAACCTAAGAATAGAGATAAACAACAAGAGAAAGCATATAAATCCGGGAGTAGTTGAGCTCTTGAATGCCTTAAAGACAATGGATGGCTACTGGCTTGGACTCTTGACAGGAAATATTGAGCGAGGTGCTCGGATAAAGCTCGGTGCATTCGATCTAAACAAGTATTTCCCAATTGGCGGATTTGGTGATGATAATGAAGACAGAAATAGACTTCTCCCTATAGTTGTTGAGAAATTAAGAAAAGTGGAAAACATTAATATCAACTACAGTGATTGTATCGTCATCGGTGACACACCTATGGATGTTCAGTGCTCAAAGCCCTTTGGTGCGATTTCAATTG
>JAUWZC010000005.1 GCA_030615565.1 Desulfobacteraceae bacterium
TGGTGATGAAAGGTATGGCGATCTGGGGACGGATGAAGGAGAAAGATGCTTATGATATCTATTACTGTTGCAAAAATTACCCGGGTGGTCTCACATCCTTGGCTAAGGCAATAAAACCTCTGCTCAACAACAAGTTAGCAATCGAAGGTATAGGAAAGATTAAAGCAAAGTTTGCAACACTAGAAGGAATAGGGCCAAACTGGGTGGCAGACTTTCTTGAAATTTCAGATTTGGAAGAGAGAGCAAGGATTCAAAGGGAAGCTTTTGAGTTAACAAATGCCTTGATAGAGGAGCTTGGTATCGAGCCTTTTTCAGAGTGACCTTTTCCGGATCATTCTTGGACAAATGGAAATGTTTTGGAGGTCGTACTTTGATTTTTCATTTTATAACGAAAAGGGGTAGCGACGAACTATAGGATAAGGATAAGGACATATTTCATTTTTTGTGATACAGAAATAATAGGGTGTTTGTGAATGGGGTCATGAATGGGGTCAGGCAATTATAATAAGTAGTTGACTGAAAATCCTATTTTTAAAAAAAGTGCTTAGTAAAATGCGGGATCTGCCTTTGACATTGGGTAGAATAAATGATTGGCCTAAAAAATCATTCGAGCCAATCATGGTAAATTTTCTGCCACGTTAGCCTTCTCATCATCAATCTTTAATCCTCAGAATTAACACCAACAACAAAACACTAAAAAACCATGGAATCGATTTCACAGGGATAGGTCTGTCTAAATCCAGAGAAATATTAATAGAGAAAGGAGGCGAATGATTATCATTCACATTAGTAACGAGGATAAAAGATAATCCTTGAAATAGATCAGCTGACAAACCAAAGTCTATCTATTCTCACAGAAATTATTTGAGTCGATTAGACTTTATTCTCTTTAGACGCAGGTTGACCCAGGCTGCCTCTTCCCCAAGATTCTTTTTTTCAAAGAACTCCTTCAGTTTTTCATACCTTTTAATTATATCAAATCCCCTGTTCCATTTTAGTTTCTTAAGACAAATGGGGCACAAGCGCAAAGGTCTGCGATCAGATTCCTCAAGTGAATTACTACCATTCATAGCACACTTATAGTATATACAATGGGCAAGTCCAAAGATGTGGCCTACTTCATGAGCCAGCACCTTGCAGCTCCTCCTAAGTTCAAGCTGAGAGCTATCCAATGATTCCTTTTGCCCCCAGAACTGGGGAAAATATCGTGCCATACTGTACACCCCTACCCTATTGGATAAGGAGGCCTGGCCAAATACGAAATTCCAATCCTCTCTTGGGTAGAGATCAGCCATGGTAATAGCCAGATAACAGACCGCATCAGGCGGAATCCTTCCAGGCAAAAGCTTGTTGAGAAAATAAGCTGTCTTATATTGTTTAACGGGCCTCTCTTTCCAGGAGAAACGCCTAATCCTCTGCCATCCACTTTCAGGAAGGGGAAGGACTGGCTCAATCCTTGTTGGGAGATCAAACCATATCCCTGCAAACTCGGTTGCCCTGCTTATAATACCCTTTTCTCGTGGAGAAAATGGTCCAACTGGCTGAAATACAAGCACAGGTCGACTGGCCGTAGTTCTGACAGGATGGCTGGAAACATACTCCTCAAAGGATTGGCCGCCTTCATGAAAGTGATAAAGCCACTCCCCTACCTTTGGCTTTCCCATCTTTTGAAAATCAGGATCGTCCATCATATTTTCAGGCCATGTAATTGCAGGTATGGCAAAGATAAAAGTAATAAGAGCGACAAATATGATCAGCAAATAGGGCAAAGATTGAACTATTTTTATCAAGCTGACAGCCCTCTTAGAGTTCTTGAATCTCAAGGCCTTTGCGCGGTTACGATCATTCTATTGGTCATGCAGCCATAATCAGCGTTTTCTCTATGGGAGACAAAATCCTTTTGGATGGTGATGGAAGAAAAACCCACTGAACTTAAAAGTTCAGAGATCTTCTTTGCACTATAGAGGCGAGTACAATATTTCTCATCTCGAATCAAACCTTTTATTTTAGAAATGACTATCTCCCGGCCGAATATAACATCCTTTTTCAGTGTTCTCTGACGGCATACCACAATCTCTTCATTTGCTTCATGCCAGGATTTAGGGGAAAAATTCTTTAATATATATTCTTTATTTGGCAGATCCAAAAGGAGGGAACCGCCAGGCATAAGTAATCGAAATGCTTCGCAAAGGATTTTCTTATCCTCCTTCTCATCAAGAAAATAGCCGAAGGAATTGGCCATGATAATGATGAATCGGTACCTTTGATCTGGCAGGCCCGTATCCCGAGCGTCTCTTTGGATAAATATAGTCTTTAGGCCTTCTCTCTGGGCACTTTCCCTTCCCAGATCGATCAAAAAACTAGAATAATCCAAAACTGTCACATCCTTGAAGCCTCTCCTGGAAAACTCCAGTGAGTGACGCCCCTGTCCTCCACAGAGATCTAGTATAGGCGAGGACTTTTCTAACCCAAGTACTTGCTCAAGGAAATCCACTTCCCGACAGGTCAACTCATTGTCACAAACAGATCGTGCATCAGTTAGTATATAAGTTTCATCGAAGAGCGCCTTCCACCAGTCAGGATTAATCTTTACCATTCCCTATTCCTCATTCATCAAGTCTGCCCCAAAGCTGAAAAGCCCATCGCTAACCATCAGGGCCGGGTTACCTCTCCAGGGTTGACTTAGAGCCAATTCTTTCTCCTCCTCCTCAATCCCAACAACATTGTCCAGTTGACCCTTCCTCCAGAGTTCCTCCAGTTTAATGGCATCCTGCCAGAGGTTATTGGCATAGTGCCTAATGTCCTTTAGGTGATCAATCGTCAATATTCTAGGCCTAAACAGAATCTTAATTGGACCCAAAAGATAGGTGAAGCCCATTTCAATAGCCTTCTGGTTAATCTCCTCTTGGATCTGCACAAAGGCCTTATAGCCCATTTTCAACAAGGCTTGGTTAATCTTGTCCACAGCAGCTCGAGGAGTTATATCACTCTTTAAAATAGCAATAGGCTGGATTCCTCCGCCTGAGCCAACATTAGTAGGAACACCCCCAAAGCGAGCTAAAAATCCCTGAAGCCCCTCATCGGTGATGAAACAGCGGAAATCGGTTTGCCATTCTTGAAGAGAAAGACTCCTCTCTTCCTCAAGAGGCCAGGTACTCCGCTCTGACCAAAGTGGTAAAGGAATAAGCTCTTGGATTATGTAATCTTTGGCATCCAAGACAGTTTGTATATATTTTTTCTTATTCTCCGTTTCGTTTCTTCCAATAAATATCCCGTGGCCTGAGTAACCGTGTGCTGGTTTTAGCACCACATCCTCCCAATGCCTTTCTGTCCATGTAACCAAATCCTCGATAGGTTCTCCTTGGGGACCAGTTGTGGAACGGGAATAAAATTGGCGGGTCCAGGGAGTATGTTCTATAGTGCTCTTGCTTAATATGTGCTTATATTTTTCTGTGATCACTTCAAACAGTCCTTTTGCTCCCAGGGGCTCCATACCCCTGGGATTGACCAGAATACCCTGTTTGATCGCCTCTTTGATGGGTTCTATGTCTTCTTCTTGAGCCATTTTCAACAAGGTATTGGAGTTAAAATCCATAAAAATTACCGTGACTTCCTCTCCCTTGCAATATACCTTCTCTTTTTTTAAGGAGAGATGTCTGGGGGAAGCCAGAGAGGCCTTAACACTTTCTAGAGTGTTCAGGTAATTGACAAAGTTTTTATTTTCCAGGACAATATCAAGAGTCTCAGCTTCGGCCAGAAGTATTACATTTACTGGATTTTTACCATGACCCCTCTCATGGGCCCTCAATATCATCTTGGCAAATCCAGGTACTGCATTAATCTGGGCGTGTTCAAAATCAATATCAACTCCCACCTCAATATTTTCCACAATTAAGCCCCATGCCATTTTCCCCAACAATTGGGCAATGCGCTGATATTCCCACCCCCCCGGGCTTCCCATGTTAAACTCTCCATGATAGCCTTTAACAGTTTTCATTAATGTCTCCAGTATGTGACATAATCTAATGGCGGTTAAATCTCAATTTTTTTCTCTCTGTGCCTTTAATCTCTTTTCCACAAGATGGAAGGGAATCTGACCTCCACCAAGTAGAGCATCATGGAAGGTTTTTAGCGCCAACTGGGAAGAAAATTGTCTCCGCAACCTGAGAATCTCATGTGTCCCCATAGAATAGCATGATTGATATCCAGGTGTGAGGGCAAAACGGCAGATCTGACGTTGAGCCCTCTTGGAAGAAAACCCAAGAAGTTCGATCTTTTTGGCTCCTTGGGCTAAGGTGATTTTACCATTTTGGAGCTCTATATCCAGTATAGCTCGCAGATCGCGCCAGAGTTGGCGTTTAAGTTGAATAAGCTTCTGACGTGGATCCTTTATGTACCCCAGTTCATCAAGAAGTTGCTCCGAATAACAGGCCCATCCCTCGTAAAAGAGAGGTGATTCTATCTGGCGGCGGATCGGGTTGGAATGATGGATTCGTAGATGATCCAATATATGGTGGCCCGGATAAGTCTCATGGGCTGATAGATAGGGACAATGAGCAGAGATCAGTTCCAAATCATCTTTCCCTGGGGTTATATAGAATATACCATGGCCTTTGCTTTTACCGGTTAGAGGGGGTCTGTATGAGGCTGTTGCCCTGAGGGACCATAGATAAGATGGTGTTTGGAGGACAATAACATTCTCTTTAGATGGAATGGTAATGATGTCATGCGAGTAAAAGAAACGGCGGAGATTTTCTATTTCCTTTTGATATAATTGCATAAGCTCTAACGGGGATGATATGGAAGGATACTGTTCATATATGATCTGGTGCCAATTTTTGGAGCTGTCTATTTTTCTGGCCAAAGAAAGAAGCTTCTCTTGAGTATTTTGATAAGCTTCTTGAGCCATCTCTAAAATTTCACTGGGAGATTTAGGATAACCCAGACTGACAGTAAAAATTTTCTTGAGGCTATCCTCTCTCATAGAAAATGACTCCGTGGAGGGTAGGTGAAGCAAATCCAACTTGAATCGTTCCCACGCCTCCAATACCTTTTTTATTTTTATAAAAAGGCCTTTATCCTCTCCCATCTTTTCCTCAATAAAGGCCCGGATATCTCGATTGTAAAAGTCGAATGCATCTTGAGCCATATTAAGAGCAACCTGGAGTGAAATTTCAGAAAGGGAACGGAGATTTTTAATGGCCAAACTCAGAAAGGAGGGGATTTGGTTAAAAAGAGTGGATAGATCTGCTTTTATTTTGTTGAGTGAACCATATCTTTGAGAAATCACCTGATCCGTTGCAAAGAGAGGGATTTTAACATAAATAGTTGGATCACTTTGCCAGGCCTTTGCATCTTCAAACTCCCTGATAAAGCTTTCCATGCTTTGCTTGAGGAAGAGGCGATCTATTTCTTTCTCCAGGCTAGCTTGTGCTTCAGGTGAAATTTCACTCAAAAGGTTTTGCACATATCGAATATGCTCCTGAATCTTCTCTGGGGATAGATCATCCAATTTGTTTAGATTCTGAATGGCAGCCTCGGAGCGAGGAAGGAAATAGAATTCATCATTAGCGCACTGCTGGGGTAGATGACAGCCAAGATAATTAAAGTAGTCCCGGGCTATCTGATCCAGTAATCTCTTTTTCTTGTATCCCTTATCCATAAAAAGTGTTGAAGGCATGAGGAGACCCTTGAATAACATATAAATATTCTCACTGAAAAGGCAGGGCCTTTTAAAAGAAGTCCTGCCTTTGGTGTCTATAACTCAAAATGTTCCTTTCTGCTTTTGGTCAGCTATTTACTTTGTGCTTGCACACTGGGTATCCAAGGTAGGTTTTTCATGATGGGAATTGAGTCTTTTCCGGCCATTCCACTCTCCTATAATTTTCATTTAGACTGGATTGTATGATATATTTCTGTATTAAAATCAATGTTATTAACTCAGGTAATTATCTCACCGCAGAGCCGCAGAAGTCGCTGAGTTTAATTATAAGTGAGATAGAAGGAGGAGAGAAAGGACAGATAAGTCTGCACCATAAGAAGCCAATAAACGTATTTTATCCTGATTTAAGATATCTCTTTAAATCACGGTAAAAGTTTTCATGTCCCCCAATAGCCAGAAAAATGACTTCCCTTGCTCTCTCATCAACTTTATAAGCAAGAAGGTATACCTCTCCCAGCAAGCTAAATTTTTTATTAAAGACTTCTTTCAGATCCCCTTTCTTTCTTTCACCAGAATAAGGATTCAAGGCTATTTCATCCTCGATAAGATTGATCTGGTTTCTTAAGGGGAAAGGGAGTTTCGTTTTTATGCGATTATATTTCTTAAAGGCTGATTGACGATACAATTATTTAACCCTTCCAGACAGGCTCTTTCTCTCCTGCCCTGAGCCCTGAGATTGCTTCCTTGATATCAGCCACAAATGTTGGATGTAATTGCTCTTTCATTTTCACCCACTCACGTAAAGCCATCTCTATCTGTCTGTTTAAAGAGCGCTCCTCATCCCTTGCTATTGTAGCAAATATTTTCCGCAATTCACTATCAATCCTGAGGGTTAGGCTTTCTTTAGGCATATCTTTCACCTCCCAGTTATTCATATACAATAATATTGAAGCATTTGCAAGCAATGAAAGGTAAAAAGCATATGGTTTCTAAGATAACTTTTAATG
This sequence comes from Desulfobacteraceae bacterium, assembly GCA_030615565.1. Classification (GTDB taxonomy): domain Bacteria; phylum Desulfobacterota; class DSM-4660; order Desulfatiglandales; family B25-G16; genus B33-G16. The sequence goes on from JAUWZC010000005.1 coordinate 6,670, forward strand.
CTTACAAAATATAAAGAGAAGTGCTAACCGCACACCCCACATCTGGTGCAATTAGCAACATTACATGGAGGGGATTCTATTGATTCAAGGGCGAGATTGTATTCTTCCTGGAGAAAGGATTTTTTGATACCGTGGTCAATAAAATCCCAAGGAAGTCTTTCATTGAGGTCTTTAGGCCTATAGACAAAAAAATCTGGATTAGTATCTGAGGATCGAAAAGTTGCCTTCCAATCTCCCTTATTCGTGTGTGTTGTTAACAACATCTGCCCCACCCGTCTGTCACCCCTGGAAAGCAGGGCCTGAACATACGCCCATTTTGGGACATCAAAACCAATTCCAATACCTCCCTCACGTGATAGTGACCTTTTTATCATTCTCTGCTTTTCCTTAAGGGAGTCAATGGTATCCATAGAAAACCACTGAAAAGGGGTAAATGGTTTTGGAACAAAGCAATTAATGCTCAATCTAATCCTACCTATCTTTTTCCTACCTTTACTTTCCTTGATTAAATAATGTCGAATAGATTTAACCAGGCTAACAATGTTCTCTACATCCTGCCTTGTTTCAGTTGGAAGACCAACTAAAAAATAGAGTTTGATATGAAAAAAGCCTGTCCTTGCTATGATTATAATAGTCTCTATAATCTCTTCTGTTTTTAATTTTTTATTTATAACCTTCCTTAATCTTTCACTGCCCGCCTCAGGGGCAAAAGTCAGGGTTTTTTGGCTACTTCCCTTTATATTTTCTAGCAGGCCTTTAGTCAATGAACCTGCCCTGAAGGAAGAAACAGAAAAATCACCACCCCTTTCAAGGATATTGCTAGTTAACCTATCAATCCAGGGGACATCAGTGACTGATGGACTTATAAGGCCAACCCTGGTGTTTTCAGCCAATATGCTTTCAAATGATGAAAATATTTTTTCCTCTTCTATAACCCTTGGGGGTCTGTAAACATAACCAGCGGCGCAGAATCTGCACCCAACACCGCATCCTCGGTTAAGCTCTACAAGGATAGTATCGGAGAACTCTGTTGCTGGTGTAATTATTTTGGATTGGCAAAAAGGTCCTTTAAAGGGTACCTGCTTGACAGCCTTTACCTTAGAAGGGATAGAGGGAATTAGAGTCTCAAAGGATCCTATTAATCCATCCCTCCTGTATGTAACCTTATAAAGGGAGGGACAGTAAACACCCTCGACCTCACTAGCTAAAATTCTCAGGGTCTCCTCTTTTTTAACAGTTGATAATTGAAAATCAAGATAGGTCTGAAAGAATTTTTTCACAATAACTTCACTTTCACCAATAAGGAAGCAATCTATGAAGCTGGCCAGGGGTTCGGGGTTCATAAAGGTTGTTACACCCCCTGCTATGATGAGGGGATAATTTTCTCCTCTGTCCTTACACATAAGTGGAATCTTGCTTAAATCAAGTATGGTGAGGATATTTGGATAATCATTTTCAAATGAAAGGGAAAAAGCTAAAAAATCAAATTTTAGCAGCTGTGTCTGCGACTCTAAAGAAAGGAGGGCTTGATTTGTTCTTCTATAGAGTAATAATTCTTCTTGTTCTGGCAGAAATACCCTTTCTGCCACTATTGCAGGGTTTTCATTTAGTATCCCATAGACTACCTGGAAGCCAAGATTGGACATGCCAACCTGATAATAATTAGGATAGATCAGGGCCACAGATATCTTGCCACCCCAATCCTTTTTTACGGTACCTCTCTCTTCAGAAAGCCTTCTCCTTAAGAGAGTGGTAATTTTGGTCATTAATCTGCCTGCTTCCTTAAGAAAGTAGGATACTCAAGATTTTCCTTTTGAAAGACCCTCTGTAATATACTCTTTTTTCCAGAGTTTAAACCTGTATCTTTTAGAAGCCTATCACTGTCTTCCTCAGCTAACTGCCTCTGGAATGTTGGCTTATCAAGATCTTCCTTTAACCTTACAGTCCAATTCTCATCCATTTCCTCAAGTGAAAGATCCCTCAAGTTAATAATCTTTTTATCCATAGTCTTGCTTATACCAGTAGCAATAACTGTTATCCGCATCTCATCTTCCATGTTATCATCAAAGACCATACCCCATATAATCTCTGCATCAGAATGGACCTCGTTCTTTATAAATGAAGATCCTTCTATAACCTCTTCCATAGTCATTTTGGTAGACCCAGTTATGTTGATAAGAACACCCTTTGCTTGGTCAATTGAAATATCCTCTAACAAGGGGCTGTTAATGGCCATCTGGGAAGCCTCAAGAGCCCTGTTTTCTCCAACGGCTATCCCTGTACCCATTAGTGCTGTTCCCATTTGCTCCATAACCCTTTTAACATCTGCAAAATCCAGGTTTATGAAGCCAGGGATCGTAATAAGATCCGATATCCCTTTGACTGCATAGAGAAGCACATCATCTGCGATTTTCATAAGCTGTAAAAAAGGAGTATCTTTATTCCCTAATGCCCTTAATCGCTGATTTGGGATGATAAGTAGGGTATCAACCTGCTTTTTCAGTTTTTCGATACCATCAAGGGCTGCTTTCATCCTTTTCTCACCCTCAAAGTCAAATGGTTTTGTTACAACTGCTACTGTCAGGGCCCCGTTATTTTTACTTTCTCTGGCAATTATTGGAGAGGCTCCGGTCCCTGTTCCTCCTCCCATACCTGCAGTAATAAATATCATGTCCGCATTTTCAGTAGCTGCCCTGATTTCCTCTATGCTCTCCTCCGCGGCAAAAGCACCTATTTCTGGATCAGAGCCTGCGCCTAATCCATGAGTTAGATTGGCCCCCAGTTGCAATTTGTCCAGGGCAGAGCTAAAATCAAGGGCCTGTTTGTCGGTATTTGCAGCCTTAAAATCCACCCCTTTAAGTCCAGCTACAATCATATTATTGATTGCATTTCCCCCTGCGCCTCCAACACCAAAAACCTTTATCTTGGCACTTGGACTCTCTTCAACAAATTCATATCTCATAATACCCTCCTTTCCTGATTTATATTTCGTAATTTCTATAACTTATTAGACTTGCATTATTTTTACCATTACCCGATTTATGCCAGACACATGGAATACTGGAGTGTTGGAGTACTGTCGAAGATCCCGCTGTCAGCGGGGGAGTATTGGGTAGTAAAAGCAGAAAAAAATTATTTTGTTACTCCTCCCTGCCCGCCTCGCCTGAGCGAGCAGGCTCGCGATGGCGGGCAGGTAAACCCATTATTACAGTACTCCATTGCTCCCTGGCCCAGACCCGCCTGCCGGATGGCGGGCAGGCCTGGTTTGCAATCACTAAGTTTTATGGCTCACACTTCTTAAGTAATACAACTACAGCATTTTGTTCCGGGTAAGTCGCACCTCCCGATCCCGTACCGGTCTCGGGACGGGGAGGGCGGGCCAATAGCCCAATTAGGGCGAAGCCCTAAGTTCTTTATTTCCCTTCCATAAACCATCTCTTCATCCTGGATGTGATCCGGTTAAATATATTTGTATCCCTTATCCTGAATTTCTTCTTTTTCTGCTGCGAGTTAGCCCCATACAGGACAAGACCTACTGCTGTTGCGTACATGGGGCTATTGACAATCTCTTTTAATCCCCCGATATTGTCAGGATAACCGACCCTTGCCGGCATGTTAAAAACCTGCTCTACAATCTCCGGTACCCCTGGCAGGAGAGAAGAACCGCCCGTGACAACAACTCCAGATGTGACCATATCATCATAACCAGACCTAATCATCTCCTGATAAATAAGGTTAAAAATCTCTTCCACCCGCGGTTCTAAAATTTCTCCCAGCAATTTCCTGCTGATAGTCCTTGGTTTCCTGCCACCCACACTTGGAACCTCAATAGTTTCATCCTCACCTATAAGTGAGATAAGGCTACATCCATACTTTAACTTTATCTTTTCAGCCTCTTTAAAGGGGGTCCTGATTCCAATAGCGATATCATTGGTCAGGTTATCACCGCCTAATGTTAATACAGAGGTATGTGTTATCGAGTCCTGGGAAAATATCGCTAAATCCGTGGTTCCCCCTCCAAAATCTATTATTGCAACGCCCAGGTCTCTTTCCTCATCTGTAAGGATCGCCTCACTGGAGGCAAGGGATTCAAGGATAATATCGTAAACATCAAGACCTGCCCTGTTTGCACACTTGATAATATTCTGGGCTGATGTGACCGCTCCAGTTACTATATGTATCTTAACCTCAAGACGGACACCTGCCATTCCTGCGGGATCACTAATACCAGTCTGATCGTCAACAATAAATTCCTGAGGTAGGGTATGGATAACTTCCCTATCCATAGGAATTGCAACCGCCCTAGCTGCATCAATCACCCTCTCAATGTCCAGTTTGGTTACCTCCCTATTCTTCAAAGCTATGACCCCATGACTGTTAAAACCCTTTATATGGCCTCCGGCAATTCCAGCAAAGACAGAACTGATCTCGCAACCAGCCATGGTCTCGGCCTCTTCTATAGCTTCTTTAATGCTGTTTACCGTGTTTTCGATGTTGATCACCATACCCTTCCTTAGCCCGATAGATGGATGAGATCCCATTCCGATAATATCAACCATCCTATCAGGTCTCACCTCCCCAACTACTGCACAGATTTTACTTGTGCCAATGTCAAGGCCTACAATTAATTCCTCCATACTAACCAACCCTCCTTTTTGTCATTTGTCATTGATATTTCTTTTTCTCCCTTACAAATGGCTAATGACAAATGACATTCCTCTTCAGACCACCCTGTCAGTAAATGCAACCACCGCCCTATCACTATAATCCAAATCTATTGATCTGGCCTGATAGAGTCTATTAGTAGCTCGGAGATGTCTGATAATATGACTTAATGAATCAATTTTTCTGTCAAAATCATCTCTCCCAAAAAGGACCTTAAATGGTAACTTATTGAAATAAATAGTAAAAGTTCCATCTTCTTCAACATGAACCTCTGATAACTCCTTTACAGATAATGGGGTATCCCCTAAATAGACGGCATTTAAAAAAGAAGCGACACTCTTAAGATTCGCTCCATTTTTTTTATCACCTGCGGATAGGCCTGTAACTACAGGGAAATCAATACAATCATCGCTTTCAACATCTTTGAATATGATCCCATCTCTATTCATAAGGTACATCTTCTCAAGCAGTACTACTGCCATGGCCTCTTCATTTTCTGCCTCAATATAAAGGGTATTTGGAAATTCTTTTCTTAAACAAACAGATTTTATCCATGGATGCCTCTCTATATTCCTTTTAATAGTAGATGACTCGATAGACAGAAGATTTTCACTTTCCTTAATTCCCGATATTTTGATCAATTCTTCCCTGAAATCATCACTAACTCCAGCCACAACAATATTATTTAATCCAAAATAGGGTGATGAAGAAAGAAATTGGTATCCAGTAATAAAGGTTAAAGACAGGACTCCAAGCCCTAAAAGGAAAAGAAATATCTTAATCAACCCAAAACCTAATTGACCAAAGGATTTCTTAAGAGACAAATGACCTTTTCCTTTATACCTCTTTACTGATTGGTTATCTAAAACAGAACTTCTTTTCACCCTTCACCTACAACCTTTATCTCAGTAGATAATTGGATATCAAACATCTCTCTCACCTTAACTATTACCAGATCCATAAGTGCCAATATATCAGAGGTCGAGGCCTTTCCTTTATTAACAATAAAATTGGCATGCTTACTTGATATCATCGCCCCCCCTATCGTTTTACCCTTCAAACCAACGGCATCTATTAACCGACCTGCATAATCACCTTCAGGGTTTTTAAAAATAGATCCAGCAGAGGGCATATCAAAAGGAAATCGCTCTTTTCTTCGTTGAATGTTAGAAATAATCTTTTTTCTAATTAAAGCAGGCTTATCAAATCTTAGATTCAGCCTTGCATTAAGAATTATCTGCCCTTTGTTCAAATCAAGTCCTCTGTATTTAAAATTAAGGCTCAAACTATCTCTCTTCTCAGCTATTCCCCTACCTGTCAGGGTTGTTATCTCACCAATCACACCCTTAATCTCTTGGCCCCAACTTCCTGCATTCATTGCCACTCCTCCACCCACGGTTCCGGGAATTCCTGCCAGAAATTCTACTCCAGCAAGACCCCTTTCTGTACAAAAATCAACTAATTTATGTAAAGGTAGACCGGCCCCAGCTACAATACATGGCTCTGCCATAGTTGTATGCTCAATCAAGGCAAAGGATCCATCCAAGATAATCGCTACCCCCTTCAATCCCCCATCCCTCACAAGGAGGTTGCTCCCACATCCTGTAATCAAATATGAAATCCCTTCATCCATGAGAAAACAAATCATCTCCTTTAATGCCTCCAGATTCTTTGCCTTGTACAGGGCTTCCACATTACCCCCAACCCTGAATGTTGTATATTGACTCATGGGGACATCAAAAAGGATGGCCTGTCCTCCTATCTCTTTCATTCTCTTCTTGATATGAGCATCCATTTGTATTTGTTTAATTTAAATTCCTAAATTCCTAAATTCGTTTCAATAACTCTTCTCCAACAATGTGTATATCACCAGCACCGAGGGTTAACACTAAATCACCAGGTCTAATCTGATTGAGAAGAAGTGATATGCTATCCTCAATACTATCGCAAAAAGTAACTGCCCTGTGACCATGATTTTTTATTCCCTGATAAAGAACCCTACTATCTACACCTGGTATAGGCTCTTCGCCTGCCCCATAAAGAGGGGTAATAATCAGAAAATCTGCCTGGTTAAAAGAGATAACAAATTTATCATATAAATCTCTTGTTCTGGTAAATCTATGAGGTTGAAAAACAACCACCAATCTCCGATCAGGCCAGCATTCCTTAGCTGCACTGAGGGTTGCTATTATCTCTGTAGGATGGTGGCCATAATCATCCAAGAAGAGTATGCCATCCCTTTCATCTTTTATTTCAAAGCGCCTCTTAAGCCCTCCAAGATCCTTGAGCCCCTCTCTAATGTATTTAAAATCAATATCCAGCTCCAGCCCTACCCCTACAGCTGCCAAGGCATTCAAAATATTATGTTCCCCAGGAATGGAGATAGTGACTTTACCAACTAACCTATTCTTAAAGGTAACATCAAAAGTGGTGTTCAATCCTCCTTTTGATATCACACTGGCCCTTATATCTGACTGTGGATTTAGACCATATGTCAGATAACTCTTTGTAAGCTTAGGGATCAACCCTTGAACCTCTTTGTCATCTACGCAGAGAATGGCCCTACCGTAAAAAGGAATCTTGTTGATAAAATCAACAAATGTCTTTCTGAGATTATTCATGCTACGATAAAAATCTATATGTTCATGATCTATATTGGAAATAACAGCTATGCTTGGGGAGAGAGCAAGAAAGGATCCATCACTCTCATCTGCCTCAGCCACAAGAAAATCACTTCGCCCTAACCTCGCATTAGAGCCTCCCCATATATTCAATCTTCCTCCAATAACAACGGTTGGATCAAAACCACCCTTGGTCAATATCGAGGCGATCATACTGGTAGTAGTAGTTTTTCCATGGGACCCTGCCACAGCAATTCCGAATTTAAGCCTCATCAATTCAGCCAGCATCTCAGCCCTTGGTATTACAGGAATAGATCTTTCCCTTGCTTCAACTATTTCCGGATTATCGCCCTTTACCGCCGAAGAGAAAACTACAACATCTGCTCCATCTACATTCTGAGGTCCATGTCCAAGGAATATCTTACCACCAAGATCTGAGAGATGCTCTGTTACCCCTGTTTTTCTGAGATCAGACCCACTAATAAAATAGCCTAAATTAAGAAGGAGCTCTGCTATACCGCTCATTCCAATCCCACCAATACCTACTAAATGGATATGTTTTACCTTGCCAAAAATCTTCATCTTAAGTGCCTAAAGTTATGATCCTGTCTGTTTCCGTTGACCATTGCTAATTGATCATTGACCATTGCTAATTGATTAGTTCCATCAATTGTTCAACAATGATTTCCTTTGCCCGTGGTCTGCCAGCCTTCAAGGCAAGAGATGACATTTGTTTAAGCACATCCGGGTTTTTCATAAACATTCTAATCTTCCTGGCCAGGGTGTTGCTGTTAAGATCCGTTTCTAGAACAATATCTGCCCCCCCATAGGCAGCTAAGGACCTGGCATTAATGTCCTGGTGTTTATGGGTTGCATAGGGGTAAGGTATAAGTATCGATGGTTTACCTAAGGCAGCCAATTCAGCAATAGTAGTTGCACCTGCCCGACAGATAACCAGATCAGCCCTTTTATAAGCCGAGGCCATATCCTCTATAAAGTCCGTTACCTCTCCATCAAGTCCAAGGGCATGATAATCATTAATTACCTTCTTTAAATCTTGGCTACCTGTTTGATGTATTACAAAAGGAAGAAAACCCACTTTTTTCAATTCCTTAAGAGCAGATAGAACCGCCTTATTTATTGCCTTGGCCCCTTGGCTTCCACCCATAACAAGTATGACAAATCTCTGATTAATCGCGCCGTCGGCGGATTTGGAAACCCTTTTGGGAAATAGTTCGAGATTCCTTAATTCATCCCTTATCGGATTTCCGCTTAAAAAGGGTTTTCCCTTTTTGAAATACATCTTGCTTTCTTCAAAGGATATAAAGACCTTTTTAACTAAGGGTGCTAGTATCCTGTTTGTTAGACCCGGAATAGAATTCTGCTCATGTATAGCTGTGGGTATTCCAAGAAACCACCCCATAAGGCACACAGGTCCAGATGTATAACCACCTACACCAACTGTCAGATGGGGTTTGAACTCTCTCATTATGGCAAGTGACTGGACTGAGCCTTTAAGTACCTTAAAAACAGCCCTTATCCCTTGTAACAAATCCTTACCCAACATACCTTCAACATCAATTGTTCTCATCTCAAATCCAGCCTTAAAGATAATTTCTCTCTCCATTTTCCTTCTACCAACGATAAAAAGGATATTTGCCTCTTCACATCTTTTTTTTATCTCCCGAGCAATTGCTATCCCTGGAAATAGATGACCACCTGTTCCTCCACCAGCAATTATTATCCTTAGCTCTCTCTCTTTCATCACCACTCATTTGGTTTAATTAGGCCGCAGATTCTCGCAGATATCCGCAGAAAACTATTTTCTCAAAATATTTAAAATCTTTATAATCAGCGTTCATCTGCGTCCAAAAGGAATTTCCTATACTGTTAAATTATGTCCTTTTCAATTCCCCAGGCCCATCCAGGGTTCTTTTTGATATATTCATTAATATTCCCATACCTATAAGATTAACAACAAGAGAAGAACCGCCATAACTTATAAAGGGAAGTGTTAATCCCTTAGTAGGCAAAAGGGCCATTACCACGCCCATATTCACTATTACCTGCAGTGCCAACATACAACTTATCCCCAGGGCAAGATAGGTACCAAAAAGCTCGGGCGCATTTAAGGCAATCCTGATCCCCCTGATTATAACAAAAGCAAACAGGACCAATAAGACACTCACCCCTATAAATCCTATTTCCTCAGCGATTATTGACAGAATAAAGTCGGTATGGGGTTCTGGTAGATAAAAAAGTTTCTGCTTGCTATTGCCAAGCCCCACTCCTGAAAGCCCACCTGAACCAAAGGCCAGAAAAGAGTGTATTATCTGAAAACCAAATCCTTGAGGATCCTGCCATGGGTTTAAAAATGCCCACCACCGATGAAGCCTGTAAGCGGTGTGGGATACCAGATAAAAACCAATAGGGGTTAGGAGACCTAACAGGACAAGGAGCTGCCCTAAATTCACTCCACCTATAAAAAGAAGGATCAACATCCACATTCCTATAATTACAGCTGTTCCAAGATCTGGCTGAAGAAGAATAAGGATCATAAAAATTGCCACCACAAGTAAGTGTGGTAAAAGCCCGTGAAAGAGAGAACCCATATTCTCAACGTTTTTACTCATGCTATAGGCCAGAAAAAATGCCAGAGACAACTTTGCTGCCTCTGATGGCTGGATTGAGATAAGGCCAAACCTGAACCACCTCTGGGCACCCGACACTTTAACTCCAAGGCCTGGTACAAGCAGTAAAATCAATAAAATTAAACTCAATCCTAGAAAAAAGTAGACCAATCTTTTATAGAAAAGGTAGTTAATATTTTTTACTAATATCATAAGAAAGAGTCCAAAAAGACAAAATACCATCTGCCTTTTAAGATAGTAATAGTGATCTCCATATCTCTCTTCAGCAAGAATCGAACTGGCACTAAAAACTGCAATCAATCCAATACCAATCAACAGGAGAACAGCAATGAGGATAACAGGATCATAGCTATAATAAGGTCCTCTTTTAGACACCTTTTTTTAATCTCCTAACCGCCTCTTTAAAAACCATTCCCCTATGCTTAAAGTCCTTAAACATGTCAAAACTCGCGCATGCTGGAGCAAGGAGAACCACATCTCCTTCCTGGGCCTGATTAAATGCAAGAGATACTGCATCAATCATATTGGTTGCCTTACTCCATGATATCTTATTGCCAAATGTCTTTGATAAAAGGCTACTCGCCTCCCCTAAGAAAACAGCCCATTTTACCTTTTCAGACGCTGCCTCAACAAGGGGATGATAATCACTACCTTTATGCCTGCCCCCGGCAATCAATACAACCGGTTTAGAAAAACTGGCAATAGATTTTATAGCCGCATCTATATTGGTAGCCTTTGAGTCATTATAAAAAGCTATGCCTTGCACCGTATCTACAAGCTCGATCCTATGGAGCAACCCCTTAAAATGATCTATTACCTCCTGTATAGCAGAGGGAGAAATCTTGAGGGCCAAAGATGTTAGAATTACGGCCATCAAATTTGCCTTATTATGGTCTCCGGGTAATGTAAACCTATCCAGATAAAATTCGATCATCTCCTCCCCTGGAAGTTTGGCCTTTATGTGTCCATTACCTAAAACTGCATGCCGATCAGGTCTACTTTTCAATCCATACCTATATACAGTAGATCCACTTCTGGGCTGTATTTTTCTTAGCCAGGGATCATCATCATTTATAATTAAGATCTGCCCTGGACCCTGGTTTGCAAAAATCCTTTCTTTGGATCTTACATAGGAGTGGTAATCTGCATATCTGTCAAGATGATCAGGGCTTACATTAAGAATCAGGGCCATAAGAGGGGAAAAGGTTTGGGTGGTATCAAGTTGAAAGCTGCTTACCTCTAGCACCACATAATCAGCTTTCTGTTCTCCTCCAATGTAATAAGTAAGTGGGCGACCAATATTTCCGCCAACAAAAACATTTTTCCCACCTTGACGAAGCATATCACCTATTAAATTTACAACTGTTGACTTACCATTTGTTCCGGTTACAGCTATACATGGTGTTTGTAAATATCTGCTGGCGAGCTCTATCTCCCCTATTATTGGAACTCCCTGTTCCCTGGCCCGAGCAAGTGGCTTGATATCAAGGGAGACACCAGGGCTAACAACAATTAAATCCGACTCTAAAAAGGTTTTTATCTTGTGACCACCAAGCTCAAGTTTAACTCCTGATCGTAAAAGATCAGCTAAGACATCCTTATTAAAATCGGGCTTCTTTTTCTTTTCACTAATAGTTACTTGAGACCCTTGCCTAACAAGCCAGCGGGCCGCTGCAAGGCCACTCTCACCAAGCCCTACCACAAGAACTCTATTTTCAATATTCAATTGCCTTTCGGCAGTGAGCTCAAGGTCGAACTGACAATTAACAATCTTCAATTGATTACCTCAACTTGAGTGTACTCATTGAAAGCAGAGCAAGCATAATCGCAATAATCCAGAACCTAATGGTCACCTTTGGCTCTGGCCATCCCTTGAGTTCAAAATGATGATGTATAGGAGCCATTCTGAATACACGCCTACCACCCGTTATTTTAAAGAAGCTTACTTGTAAGATCACTGATAGGGCTTCAACCACAAAAAGGCCACCAACCAGGATAAGGGTTATTTCATGCTTGCTAATTATGGCTATCATCCCTAAGGCAGCCCCCATGGAAAGAGAGCCTGCATCTCCCATAAATATCTGAGCAGGATAGGTGTTGTACCATAAAAACCCCATGCCTGCCCCTACTACAGCGCCGCAAAGCACAGAAAGTTCTCCTGCACCGCTTACATATGGAATCTGTAGGTAATGGGCAATCTTTATATGTCCAGCAAGATAAGAAAATACAAGATAACTAAGGAAAGCGATAATAATAGGCCCTATAGCTAAACCATCTAATCCATCGGTTAGGTTAACTGCATTGGATGCACCTACAACAACCAAAATAACCAGAATAATATAAAACATCCCGATGTTTGGTAGAAAATTCTTAAAAAAGGGGAAACTGAGCCTCGAATCAAAACCAGTGTAATTGTACAGCACTATTCCAACAAGGGCGGCAATTCCGGCCTGCATGGAAAATTTGCACCATCCTCTTAGCCCCTTACTGCTCTTTCTTATTAACTTAAGATAATCATCCAAAAAGCCAATAGCACCAAAAAGACAAGTAACAATTAAGACCAGCCAGACATACATATTTTTTAGATCCATCCAAAGAATTGAAGATATAAGTACTGAAATCAATATAAAGGATCCCCCCATAGTGGGTGTTCCCACCTTATTTTTATGGTTTGGGGGTCCATCCTCTCTAATATATTGACCAATCTGGAGTCTGCTTAACCTTGGAATGATCCAGTACCCAAGAAGTAACGAAATAAAAAGGGCGGTCAGGGTTGCATAGATAGTCCTGAAAGTTATGTATCTAAATACATTCAAAAAGGAATAATCAGCATGAAACATATAAATTAATTTATATAGCATTCAATCTATCCTCTAACTGCTTAACCCAAAATACCCTTTGATGACCTCAACTACCTCATCCAGGGCCACTTTTCTTGAACCCTTCATGAAAATAATGTCACCCTTCCTTACATTTACCTTTATTGCATCACTCATCTCAGCATGAGTGGTTGCAAGGTAGGTCTGCTTTATATCCATACCCCCTTTACATGCTCCTTCGATAACATTGTGCCCATGTTCACCTAAGACGACTAAATATCTTGCTCCCATACCAGCTATCAGCCGACCTGCATCAAAATGGTATCTTGAGGACTCTTTTCCTAATTCCATCATCTCTCCAAGCCCTATTACCAAACCCTGTTTCTTCCCTACCAAGTCCTTGATAGTCTTAAGGGCAGCACTGAGTGAAGATGGATTGGCGTTATAGGTATCATCAATAATCCGTATACCATCATTCAAATCTATAAACTGAAAACGACCTTTAAGTGGCCTAAAATTCCCTAAACCCTGGGCAATCAATTCTTTTGATGTAGATAAACAAAATGCGACAGCCGCTCCACTCAATGCATTGAAGACATTATGAATACCTGGAAGATTTATTTTGACAGGTATCCTCTCGGACTTTACATAGATATTGAAGGCCTGGGCACAATCTCCGATTTTTTTTATATTTTCAGCCCTTATATAATTCATCTTACCCAATCCAAAGGTAAGTATCTGTCCTTGAAATGTCGGAGCCAGCTGTGCATATAATTCATCATCTCCGTTCAGAATTGCTGTGGATTCCTTAGACATCACTCTTAACAGCTCACCCTTGGCCTTAATTACCTCATTTAAATCACCTAAACCCTCTAAATGTGCTCTTGCTGCATTGGTTATAAGTCCTATATCAGGGTCAGCAATCTGTGTTAGTCTTGCAATCTCACCAGCCCTATTCATACCCATTTCTAAAACAGCCAACTTGTGGTGTTCCTGTAACAATAAAATCGTCAAAGGTAAGCCAATGAGGTTATTGAAATTACCGGGGCTCTTCATTATATTTGCCTTTAGAGAGAGAATCGAGGCGGCCATCTCTTTTGTTGTGCTTTTGCCATTACTTCCGGTTATGGCTATTACCTTGCCTCCCCACTGTTTCCGCCACCACAATGCCAGATCACCCAGGGCATTGAGGGTAGATGAGACATCAATTACAACCAGATTGTTATCTAAAAGCTCATCAGGTATAGTGGTATCAGATTCCACAATTACGCCAGCAGCTCCGGCATTAATTGCCTCAGTCAAAAAATTATGACCGTCGTATCTCTCACCCTTTATGGCCAAGAAAATGTGGCCAGGGACCATCCTTCTTGAATCAGTTGAAAGACCTTTAATGAATTCATCCGGCGAGCCAGATATCAGCCTTCCATTTATTGCTGAAGCTACCTCCTTAACAGCTATTTCACCCCACTTTGCGACCATTTGATTTACTCTATCAAGAACTCGTTGCCAGAGCTACCTCCTCTACATCATCAAAATATCTCTTTCTGTTTCCAATAATCTGATAATTTTCATGCCCCTTACCAGCGATTAAAACAATGTCTCCATCTTCCTTTTTAGCTATATTGACAGCAGTATGGATAGCCTTTCTTCTGTCCAAAATAATTTCATAGCCCTTTTCTTTCAATGGTAGACTCATCTCAACCCTCCTTAACCCTGATTCTTTTACTCCGGGCTCAATATCATCAGCAATCTCTGCCTGGTTCTCTCCCCTAGGGTTGTCTGAGCTAATTATTACAAGATCACTACAGCTTCCTGCTACCCTACCCATATCTGGCCTTTTACCCCTATCCCTGTCACCCCCACATCCAAAAACGGTGATCAGTCTTCCTTTAGTAAGCTGTCTTAATGTTTGAAGCACCTTTTCCAGGGCATCAGGGCTGTGGGCATAATCAACAAATACAGAAAGTCCTCTTTTGTTTTTAACAGGCTGAAGTCTTCCAGGAACAAGAGTAAGCCTGCTTATGCCCCTTGAAATTATCTTCAGGTCTATATCGAGGCTAAAGGCAACTGCAGCAGCCGCCAGTATGTTATAGGCATTTATCTGGCCAAAAAGTGATGATGTGATAGATACATCCCCAGCTGGTGTAGCCAATCTAAAACGTAATCCCTCTGCGCTGGAGTTAATATCGGCGGCCCTCAACAAACAATTATCTCCAAGGCCATAACTCACAACCGAAGCCTTTGTTATTTTTTCTAACACCCTACCCTTTGGATCATCCATATTGATTATTGCCTTTACTTGATCTCCTTCTTCTTCCTCTCCCAAGGAATAAAAGAGTAGGGATTTTGCCTTAAAATACTCTTCCATTGTTGAGTGGTAATCAAGATGATCCCTGGAAAAATTTGTAAATAGTGCCCTTGACCAACTCAATCCCCTTATCCTTCCCTGCTCTAAAGAATGGGATGAAACCTCTATTATAATATCGGTTACACCAGCATCTTTCATTTCACTCATGATCTTCATCAAATCAGTGGGTTCAGGTGTGGTTAATGATGCCCTAAAAGATTTTCCCTTAAAACTATAACTGATAGTCCCAATAACTCCTACATTCTTACCTTCCTCCTTCAATATCGACTCCAGAAGATAACTTGTTGTTGTCTTCCCGTTAGTACCAGTGATGCCTATTAAATTCATACCCTTAGAAGGATAATTGTAAAACCTGGAAGCCAGCTCAGAAAGGGCAGCCCTTGTATTAGGTAACCTGACAATAGCTACATCCTTAAAAACATCTTCAACATTTTCTACTGCTAATGCACAAGCACCTTTCTGAACGGCATGAGCCAGATACCTATGGCCATCTTGCATACTCCCTTTGACAGCAACAAATAGATAGCCTTTTTTGACAGCTCGAGAATCGCTGGTCAGCCCTTTGATCTCAAGATTTTCATTGCCATGTTGCTCCAAGATAGGTTGACCATTCAATAGGTAATCAAGCCTCATAATTCTTTTCTAAGCCTTAAATGAACATACTCAATAAAATCGGGAAAATCCTAGATCCTAATATCTAAATACTAAACAATTTCAAAATCAAAATGTTCTAAATCCAAAACTAGTTAAAACTTCCTTCTCTATCCAAATATGTTTTGGTCATTTGGATTTTGATATTTGATATTGTTTAGAGTTTCTGATTTAGAGTTTAGTATTTATAAGTCCATTGGCTATTGAGTAATTACTACTTTGCCTTCAACATGGTGGTCTAAATATGACAGTAAGTAGTCTGTCTTTTTCTATGGGTGTACCAGGTTCTGGAACTTGTTCCACAACCATTCCGCTTCCCTTAACAACCACCTTCAAACCCAATTGTTTTGCTTTCTTTAAAACATCTCTCACCCCAAGACCTTTTAAATTAGGTATTGAACCGGGCAAATCAGGACTAAGGGCTACTATTTTCTCTTTTCTTTCAATAGGATGTGAAAGATCTTGCTGACCTGCCCGCCATCTGGCAGGCGGGAATGATGGCACTACATTGAGGTGGTTAAGAGTCCAGTAACCAACATCGCTAAAAACAGGAGCTGCTACAATCCCTCCGTATGGAATCCCTTTTGGTTCATCAAGGGCAACCAAAATCACTAGAGCAGGTGAATCTGAAGGAGTAAAACCACCGAAGATGGCAACAAATTTCGTATTCGAATAGATTTTCTTAATCGGATCAACCTTTTGTGCAGTTCCTGTCTTGCCAGCTACAGAATATCCCTTTATTTCGGCTTTAGGAGCTGTTCCATCCTTCCTGACTACTCCCTCAAGTACACCTCTTACCTTCTTAGCTGTTTCAGATGATATGACATCTCTTCTAATGAAGGGGTAAAAATTTCTTATTGCTTTCCCCTTCTGATCAACGATTGATTTTACTAAATAGGGCCTCATCAGATGCCCGCCATTGGCTATAGCCCCAAAGGCCATGGCTAATTGCAAGGGAGAGACCGATATACCCTGACCAAAACAGAGGGTATTTTTCCCAATAAGGCTAGTATTTCTGATAGGTCTTAGAATCCCTTTCCTTTCACCCGGAAAATCTATCCCTGTTTGCTCACCAAAACCAAATCTTTTTAAATAATAATGGAAGCGCTCTGCTCCAAGTCTCTGGCCTATCTTTATTGCCCCTATATTACTGGAAAATTTAATTATCTCACTCACCTTTAACATCCCATAAGGGCGGCTATCGTGAATAATAAAGTTGCCAATGGCATACTCTCCCTTTTCACAATTAAGAACTGTTTCTGGACTAATTACACCTTCTTCTAAGGCACCAGCTAAAAGAAATGTCTTCTGAGTAGATCCAGGCTCAAAGCAATCAGTAATTGCCCTATTCCTCCACTCAAATGGTTTAGAATGCCAGAAGATATTTGGGTTAAATTCTGGCACCACTGCCATAGCCAAGATCTCACCTGTCTGGGGCCTCATAACTATACAGACACCACTTCTTGCTCTTGATCTTGATACAGCCTTCCTGAGTGCTTTCTGGGCCTTATAACTAATATCCTTATCCAGCGTTAAAATGAGATTAAAGGACTCCTGTTTCTCTATCCTTGGTCCATCAAAAACAAGAGACCTGCCAAGGGCATCATGAATCCTATTAAACCTTGTCTCTTTTCCCTCCAAAAACCAATTATATTGTAACTCTATACCCTCAAGACCTCTATTATCTTGACTTGCAAATCCTATAACATGAGCTCCTGTTTCCATGCATGGATAGTAACGCCTGCTCTCCTTGATAAAACCTGTTCCTGTTATATTTAGTTCTCTAATCTTTTTAAGCTGTTCTGGGGTTACCTTCCTTTTAATCCACGCAAAGGAACGAGAACTATGTAACTTTTTCAGCACATCCCTTTTATCTATATCTAAGGCCCTAGCAATAAGGGTCGCTGCTGTCTTCTTATCTTTTATCTTTTTTGGATAACAGTATAGTGAATCCACCTCAATGCTGAGCGCTAATTCCTTGCCATTCCTATCAAAAATGGTTCCTCTCTGGCTTGTAAGAGTAAGCTTTCCTGTATAACTCTTCTTAGCCAAAGATGAAAGTTGGCTCCCTTCAAGGATCTGTAATTGATATGCCCTTAAAAAAATGAGTAAAAATACAAGGAAAAAACAGATCCCTGTTATATAAATCCTGATTCTTATCCATCTTTTATTTTTTATATTCATGGCAAAAAAACTATCTGTTTAGGTAAGGGATATCTCAAATCAAATTCTTTAACCGCCTTATTTTCCAAACGCTCAGGTGATTTCAAAGAAGCTATCTCTAACTTCAGCTTTCGGTTGTATTCTTCAATTTGTACTATCTCCTTCTTTAATTGGCTCAATGAATAACCAATATGTGTCCTTTCAAAACTCACCCAGACATGAGAAATTCCTGCTAATAAAAGTAAAAAAAGAATAATTGCAAAAAAATGGAATAATTTTACAGATCCCTTTCTTCCCTTCTTCACCTTAAGTCCTTTCTGCTGCTCTCATTATAGCGCTCCTGGCTCTTGGGTTGACATTAATCTCAGCTTGGCTAGGCCTGAGTCCCTTTTTTCTCAAGGCCTTCATAAGGGGAGGGCTAGTGTCAGGAAAGACTGGGAGCTTACGAGGAGATATGTTATCTTTCCCCCTTTGGTGAAAGGCCTGTTTAACAAGCCTGTCCTCCAATGAATGATAAGATATCACCACTGCCCTTCCCCCTTTAACAAGCAATGAAGGGCATTCCTCTAAAAAATCAGCTATATTTTGCAGCTCCCTATTAACAGCTATCCTAAGTGCCTGAAATGTCTTGGTGGCAGGATGTCTTTTCCGAGGACGATATCTAGCAGGAATAGTAGTTTCAATAAGTATGGCTAATTGCCGGCTTGAAGCTATAGGCCCTTTTCGCCTCTCTTCAACAATAGCCCGAGCGATCAACTTTGCCCATCTTTCCTGAGCATAAACCCATAGAAGCTCCTGCAGCTTCTCTATGGAAATATTGTTAATTAATTCAGTGGCAGTTGCACCCCTGTCTTCATCCATTCTCATATCCAAAGGTTCATCCTTTATAAAACTAAAACCTCTGCCGGACGACTCAAGCTGATAGGATGACACACCAAGATCTAATAAAATTCCGTTTACCTTATCAATTCCAATTCTTTTAAGTACTTTATCTAAAGCAACGTAGCTTTCCTTGATTATCTTGACCCTCTCTCCAAAAGGAGAAAGTCTTTCCTTTGCTAACCTTATTGATGATCTATCAATATCCAAGCAGATCAACTCTCCCTTTGGGGCTATACGTTTAAAAATCTCCAAACTGTGACCACCAGTGCCCACTGTCCCATCAACATATATCCCCTCAGGAATAGTAATCAGATAACTAATAACCTCATCAACCATTACCGGTTGATGAGAAATTACCATCTTTTCCTCCTATCAGATTCCCATATCGGAAAGAGTTTGACTTATCCTTGGAAAAGATTTTTTAGCCCTTTCGAACTCTTCCTCCCACTTGGTCTTATCCCAGATTTCAAATCTGGTTAAATGGCCCACCAGAACTACCTCTTTATTTAATCCGGCCAACTCTCTCAGATTTGAAGGAATCAAAATCCTACCCTGTTTTAAGGGACACTCTATAGCACCAGATATAAAATACCGGATGTAGATATTGGCCGCGGAATCAAAGAGAGGGAGATTTACGGCCTTCTCTTTTATTTTCTGCCAATCATCCCTGGCAAAGGCTACCAAACAGTTGTTAAGATTCGTAACAACAAGGGATGAATCAGCCCTCTTTTTCAAAATCTCCCTGAACCGGGCTGGAATAGCCAATCTTCCCTTTTCATCAAGTGTATGTCTTGATCTACCCTCAAAAAGGTCATTTATGGGATTTTTCATAATTTTTTCCCACTTTTTACCACTTTATGACACTTTGAAACAAAAACATCCCCTTTGTCAAGAAAAAAATCAAAATTTCTTGAAAATTACATAGCTTCCATTTATATTTATTTTGCCGGAGGTGGATTAATCGGAAGAAATAGATAAATCAATCAATTTAATTCTATGGAAACAATGATATTGATAACTTCTATTTTCCATCTAACTTATTAGAAATACAAATATAATTGATCTACGGCTGGACAATGCACTATTGACACTGTTGAAGATTATGTATGTGTATTTTCCCCATTCAGCCAGCCATACTGAAATGTCATGGGTTACATAAGAGGAGCCTACCTATTCCTTAATCGTTGAAAGC
>JAUWZC010000159.1 GCA_030615565.1 Desulfobacteraceae bacterium
GTTTATACATGTATTTTTAATATTGCACTTTAAATTTACATGTAATATAAAGATTAATTATTAAAAATGCAAGCATTTTTTCGCAAAAGCACCAGATAATTGAGATTTTTACTTTGCAAACAATCTAATGCCGCACATGCCTCCTAACAAATAAAATACTGTTACATCCTGCCACTGGTTAATGCACAGAATAAATCAAGAAAATAAGGAGAAAACAGAGAACAATCAGTGAAATTGATGATAAATTCGTATCATTTGGCTTTCATCACGCAGTTGGGATTGCAGATGAAAAATAGTATTGGAAAGTTTTCGGGGGGTGGGCTGACTTATCATTAATAGTAATCAACACCCAGTGCCTCAATTATTTCAAACGCAATTAATCAGAATGGGGCATTGGTAATGACTATTGAATTCAGTTAGAAATATTGAATTTGAATTAGCCAGAGAGACTGGAATACAATCAGGCAAAGGGCCAACACGCTTTATTCCAATCAAAAAGCAAAAAGAAACTCACTGCCGTATCTTTCTTGATATATATTCTTAGCATGCTATAATTAAAAGTAACGGCAAAGCCAAATCATCCGTGAGGGGGGTGGCAGAAACAGAAAGGAGGTGATGTTAATCTGCGTCTCAATCTTACTAAAGGAAGTGAAAGGAGGAAATACTAATGAAAAAACTATCTTATTTGATGGTGTTAGTAAAGGCTTGTTGTTTCTTGTTATGTGTAGCGGTCCCCATGCTTCTCCTCGGGTGTGGAGAAGGAAGTGATTCGAGCAGTTCGGGCATGATATCCATAAATGTCACTGATGCTAAGCCCGTGCTGCCATCAGGTACTGAGCAAGTTCTGATCATATTTGATGAGGTCTTTGTGCATAGAACGGGAGGAGGATGGATCTCTCTGCCCTTGACCCAAGACCCTTCCATTGACTTGCTCCAGTTTCAATCAGGCACTACGACCGAACTGGTTCCCCCAGTAAGTCTGATCCCTGGAAAGTATACCCAGATCCGTATCGGGGTAACCGACGCATCTATCAGAATTGATGAGGTTGACTATGCAGTTGAGATTCCATCACAAAACTTGAAGACAGATAAAGAATTTGACTTTGAAGTGGTAGGCGGTGGGGCAGTCGATCTGACAGTCGATTTCGATCTGAGCCAATCGATTGTAGTGACCGGGCCAGATACCTACATGCTCAAGCCAGTCCTCCACGTCAATCAGACTCAAGAGGCGGCAACGCTGCAAGGGGAAATCTCAGATGCTACTTTAGGGGGCACTGCCGAGGCGACCATCATTGTGACCTGGGATAAGGACCAGACTGGAGACCTTAGCTCTGAAGATGAAGAATACACCAGGGTCACGTTAACAAAGGGGCCGGTTGATCCGACCGGGTTCAGTATTTACTGGTTGGTTCCTGAAGAAGGCTATAACGTCCAGATTGAGGTGGACGAAACGCTGACTTATGAAGAATTTGTACCTTCAGTTGATTTACCTGCGGGTGCCCTTTTTGAGCTAAATCGAGGTGATCCAATTTAGATTTTTATCGTAATTAAATCGATCCCTCTCGAAAGAGAATTAGGAAAAGATCTTTATGATGGATTTCGGGCAGGTCATTTTAACCTGCTTTTTCTTCTGATGAAATCTGTTTACTTCAAGATGAAGTGATTTATATTTAGCCGATGAGCTATTCTTACTATTTCGGTTAGAAATATTCGTTTCGCCCATAGCGGTCGCTTTCTAGCGCCACTTTGTTGACGAGCCTGGCTACAGGCTTCAGATCAGTCATGCTGCACAATCTCTCTCGAACGCTGCATTAACTGGTCGACTGTTTTGGCAGCATTAAGAGCTTCGTCTAGGGTTATATGTGGTTTGAGATCATGGATACGCTGAGCCCGATATTCCAAATCGGCATCTGTTTTTTCCTCACGAGTTACATATAGAGCAGTGGCTAACCGTTCAAGCTCATCGGCTTTTTTATTTCCGATTATTTCCGCCACAAAACCTGCCTGGAGGTTATAATTCTTGACGGTTTTTGGAAAACGATCTTTTAGTGCCTCGCTTCCTTCACCCGGAAGAATGCTAGGACCATAGGGATAAGGTTGGGGGCACAATCTCATTAGATTGTCGGCACGCATTGCCATAATCTCATCGCTCAAGTCAAATGAAAATGGTCCGTGTTTGTAAGGGATAAACTCAAATTCCAAAGGAACTCCTGCCATCTCCTGAAGGAGATAGGATGCCTTCTGGATGTGGGTTTCGCCACACCAACTCCCATGCTCCTTTAGCTTTTCTATCAGCAATAACAAAAGTGCTCCGCGCTGCATCCTGTTCATTGTTCTTCCTCCTTTTTAGGTTCTATGATGACTTTCCGATTTTGCTCAATCCATTGCATTGCTTCATCACGTTTTTCCAAGGGGACATAAACATAATCCGCGGCTGGAACGGGAAGTTTACTTAGTGTTTCTGACATCGTCAGTGAGGAAACTATTCGGCGATCCTTTGCTAAAACCGGAAAATCTGGCCCCCCGCCCTTTTGTTTATATTGGTCTATCCGAACATTCTCAGAGCCAAACTGATGGCATAAGGAATCATATATTGCTATCGCTGCTTCAGGATTTCTTGCTATGTCATCTGGGTTACGTTGATAAATACATCTGTAATGCTCTCGGCTTATAATACGTCGAGCCGATTCATTACCAGAGCAGTTTGCATCTCGAGCGGCTGCCAGTAAGGCAGCCGTAACCTCGTTGTCTGTAATCCTTAGATGATCTTCGACCGCTGTGGGGTAATAACCTTCAGGCAACCAGGACTTAAGGAAATCCTTAAGATGAATATCATAGATTCGCCTCACCGGATGATAGTAGAGCTGAGTATACATAAAGTAGCGAGCCAATAGCAATGCCTCGGCGCAATGTAGCCCCCTCCTTCCACACCAAGTACTGGTTCACGTGATTCCTCCTCTTTGGGAAGGATACGCAGGGTATCGATAAGACGGTAGTGATCAAAACTTCCATAAGCTACACCCGCGTGGTGAGAGTCCCTAAGCAAATAGTCCATGCGGTCTACCCCAAAGGCGTCGCCAACGATTATCTCTGACAAAATTACTTCCCAGTCCGTAAAATTGGCACCTTTGTACTTCTTAGATCCAATAGCAATTTTTGCAACATCTTCTGGCTGTATCTTGATTTCTTCCCATATGGATCTCAGTTCATTGCTCAGAATCGTTTCTAGTGTGAGGCGTTCATGATCCCAACCCTCAGGAAGCAGATCTTCGGCACCATGGGAAAATGGGAGGTGTCCAGCATCATGCAAGAGAGCCGCCATGCGAAGAACCCGACGCCAGTATGTTTGCTCATATGAGTGCTGCTGGGGAACAACACTTCTAACTGAGTCGTAGGTTACGTTGGCATGCGCAGTAACGATATCATAAACTCTCCCGGCAAGTTCCATCACACCCAGCGAATGTTCAAACCTGCGATGGCTTGCTCCGGGATACACAAGATACGTTAGTCCAAGTTGGTGAATATGTCGAAGCCTTTGGAATGGCCGAGAGTTAAGCACCTTCCGTTCGCCAGAATCAAGACGGATGAAAACGTGTATGGGGTCACGAATCTCGTGGAAGTGCTTGATCATTAGCCATTCTCTGCTAATGCGGCAATGCTCGGTCTTATAACCAAAATTCACCCTATTGGACATGGATTGCCAGTCTATTGGAACCACCACTTAATCCTATACCATACCATTAAAAAACAAAGGTTGGGAAAAGTCAATAAGAACGAGAAAACTACCTTCGAATACAAGATGAACTCAACATTTCCTGGTAGTCACAAGAAATAGCATATTTCAATCGGAATTCATCACTTAAGCTACCCCCAATGAGGGCTCTATAAAACCTATTTCAATGCTGATTAACCTACAGCATCCTTTAATGTCTTCCCGGGTACAAACTTGGGGACCTTCTTTGCTTTGATTTTGATCTCTGCCCCTGTTTGTGGATGTATTCCTTTCCTGGCCTTTCTTTGTGCCACCTTAAAGGTTCCGAAACCAATCAGTGTAACAGTGTCCTTCTTCTTTAACGCCTTGGTAATGGTTGAAAAAACACAATCCACTGCTGCCTGGGCCTCTTTTTTGGTATTAACGACCTTTGCTACCTCTTTGACTAAATCCCCTTTGTTCATGTTACCTCCTTTTTTAGAAATGATGAGTTAGTTAACTAGAGTTTGTTAATAGAACTTCCTGGATATTTCAACTTAAAACTGCACAATGTGACCGTATCTGTCAAACCTATTTGATATATAGGAGTATCCTTGACTATTTATCTGATTTCAGGATATTTTTTATGCATTAGTCTTTCCCTTCATAGTCATCACACTAACCAATCCCTCCAATATAATTTAAAAGGTATTTGACAACAACCAATTCCATTACGATCATCATGGTGGAAAGGTAAGACTGGGCAAAACTATCGGCATGGGGTCCCTATGTAGTAACAGTCCTATTACACTTTTTGATTTATTATAGACCCCCTATCACTCCTATTCCCACCATTAATCTCCTCATCAACCTCTAATCCCCTGAATTAACAGTATCAACAAAACACCAAAAAACCATGGAATTGATTTCACATGGATATGCCTGTCCAAAATCAAGCATAAGCCAAACCACAAAAAGGAGGAGATTTTAAAGGCATATACGCAAAGGCTGTTATACAAAGAGTCTTCGGGACTTCTATGTCGAGGCGTGAACCTGATTGGTCATCTTTATTGGTTGGACCCTTTTCCAATCCTTAGAATTCTGAGAGGCATGCCATAGGTCATAGTTCTTCTGCAGGTTCAGCCAAAGTTCAGGTGATGTATCAAAAGCACGTGATAAACGTAGGGCCATGTCAGGCGTTATAGAGCCCCGTTCATTTACAACCTTTGACATAGTCTTTCTTGATACTCCAAGGATATCCGATAAATCTGTTATCGTCATGGATAATGGATCCAGATGATGATTTTTTAATATTCGCCCCGGATGGGTCGGTGGCCTTTTTCTTGTTCTCATAACTAACTCCTTAGAAAAAATAAATTGCTTATCTAGCGTCCTCGTTTCCGGATCAGTTGATCCAAAGAAATGCATTAGTGATAATCCACATAATCACATGCAATAACCTCACAATATAATTATTTTTAAAATATAATTACATTACAGTGTCATTGAAATATTGGCGAGTTTTTTCTAATGCTTTTAACTGGTTGGCTGGATTTGATCTTTTGTTCATTTATCCTATGGAATGTGGCCGGGAAAGAAAAAAAGAGGCTGATTTTTTCAATCAGCCTCTAAGTTATTGATTTTTTATGGTAGGCACGACGGGATTTGAACCCGTGACTTCTACCGTGTCAAGGTAGCGCTCTCCCCCTGAGCTACGCGCCTTCTAAAAGAGTATCTA
>JAUWZC010000173.1 GCA_030615565.1 Desulfobacteraceae bacterium
CAGATAAGTATTGAATATTTCTGGAAATTATAAAAGGAAAGGAGAAAAATCAATTTCTTTTGACACTGAAATAGATAAAAGAGAAATTGACCACCAGAAACAAAGGGCCAAAAAACTAAGACAATCTGTATGGTGGCAAAGGAAGATCTCTAAGGGAATTTGTTATTACTGCGGGCGGCATGTTGATCCAGGGCAATTAACCATGGATCATATTGTACCATTAATTAGAGGTGGAAAAAGTACTAAAGGTAATCTTGTGCCTGCATGCAAGGATTGTAACAATAAAAAGAAGTATCTTTTACCTAGTGCGTGGGATGAATATCTGAGCAATCTCGCTCACAGAAAGTTTTAAATTAGGACGCAGATCCGCCTGCCAGACGGCTGGCAGGTTTCCGCAGATACCCTCAGATAATTATTTTCTTTGTTAATAGGAGATAGACAATAGACAACGGGAGATACCTACACATAGTCCATATTTTTAAATTCAAAATCTTAACAATCTGCGTTAATCTGCGTCCAAAAAGGGAATTAATATACAATTAAATAATCGGTTACTAATTTTAGAGAGGTCATAATGAATAAGATAATCCGAATCGATATGGCAGAGCTCAAAGTAACAACCGAAAAACCTCCCCACGACTACCAGTTGCTTGGAGGAAGAGGTCTTAGCGCCAGAATTTTGAATGCAGAGGTTCCAGCGATGGTCCACCCTTTGGGCCATGAAAATAAGCTTGTGGTAGCACCTGGCCTTCTTGCTGGCACCATGGCCCCGTCCTTTGGCAGGATATCCTTTGGTGCCAAAAGTCCACTGACTAAAACTATTAAGGAAGCTAATGCCGGTGGCACTGCTGCACAGAAGCTAGACCGCTTAGGTATCAAGGCAATTATTATCCAGGAAAGGCCAAAGGAAAATCAAGCCTATATTATCTATATAGACCCTAAAGGAGCACAGATTATTAACGCTCCTGATTTGTCAGGAAAAATGAATTATGATCTTGTCACCACACTTCAAAATAGATATGGCAAGGACATAGGGGTCATATCCATCGGGCCTGCAGGAGAGGCAAAAATGACAGCCTCTACTATCGCAGTTACGGATCAGGATGGCAGACCATCTCGTCATGCAGCAAGGGGTGGTCTTGGTGCTGTTATGGGATCAAAGGGAATAAAGGCTATTGTAATCAATGCTAAAGATACCAAATCTATTGAGCCTCTCCACAAAGAGAAATTTAAAGAGACAGTAAGGGATCTCATTGAAATCCTGAAACAGGAAAAAAGATCTCAATCATTATCCAAATTTGGAACCCCAAGTGTAATCCAATTTCTTAGCCAACTTGGAAGCACGCCTAGCTGGAACTATCATGGAGGACCAGTTAAGAATATAGAGAATATCTATGGTGAAACTATCTCCGAGGTCAATCAAAGCAGAGGGGGAAGGATGCATGGTTGCATGCCCGGTTGTCTTGTTCAATGTTCTATAGTCTTCAATGGAGAAGACGGCCAGCATCTCACCTCAGCCCTGGAATATGAAACCCTGGCTATGCTTGGCACCAATTTAGGTATTACCAGCCTTGATGCAGTAGCCCAGATGGACAGAATGTGTGACGAGTTAGGTGTTGATACAATCGAGGTGGGAAGTGCCATTGCTCAATTAATGGAGGCTGGGGTTATTGAGTTTGGAGATGATCAAAAGGTAATAGGGATATTAAAAGAACTGAGAGAGGGTTCACCTATGGGTAAGATTGTAGGGCAGGGCACTGCCTTCACAGCCCAGTTTCTTGGCCTGGATAGGGTTCCTGTTTCCAAAGGCCAGGCTATCCCGGCCCATGATCCAAGGGCATGTAAAGCAGTTGGAGTTACCTATTGCACCTCACCTATGGGTGCAGATCATACGGCAGGCATTGATTACCGTGATTCGCTATCAAACGAGGGTCAAGTAAAAAGATCTCATGATGCACAAATACTAAGTGCTGCCATTGACTCTCTCGGGTATTGCTTTCTTGCCATGCCCACAAAGGGGCAGCTTATGTATGAGGTGCTTGTGAAACTACTCAATGCCAGATATGGCACCGATATCAAGGCAGAGGATGTAATGAATATCGGCATCAATACCATAAAAGACGAATTGGCCTTTAACCATTCAGCAGGATGGACAGATGTTCATAACATATTGCCTGAGTTTCTGAGGATGGAAAAGCTTCCCCCACATAATGAGGTGTTTAATATACCACGGGATGAAATAGACTCGATTTTCAATAAAAGTGTAATACCTAAGACTTAATCTTGCGATTTCACGATAGGGGCCTTAAGGTCGGCTAACAACATTTTTATTGTGATTTTCGGCCCCCTGCTTTGAATGAATTGCCATTGAAATATGCAATAGATAGGGGCCATCTGAAATTGTTTATTTCAGAACGAAACATAAAATATCAGGAAATGATAGGCTAATACAGAAACCTTCAATCATGAAAATATTCTTTTTGGCCTGACTTTACCATTCTTGGTGTTGGCATCTCTTTTATCCCTTCAATTGTTACTCCCCTGAAATCCTGATATAGCTGGAATCTTGGCCAGATTTTTATCACGCTAATTTCAGGTGATATTACAACTCTGGGATGATTTAAGGTATTGGCAAATATCGCAAATTATTTTTAACCATAACGTTTTGAAAACTGACAATTCAAAATCTGCCATCGCTTTTTTATCTCTTGCACAAAAGTGAATACCCCTTTCGCTTTCTTTATCTTTCTCTTGACAAGCTATTAGATCTGAGACATAATACCTGCAAATATTAACAAGTGATGGTATATTGTATAATGCTAGGAGCTAAATGAACATGAAAAGCCAGGATCAATTTGAAAAAGCCAGAGTTACTTTTCGACGACATGGTGGCATTCTGAGAATGAGCGAAGCCCTTCATTCTGGTATTCACCGCAGGATGCTTTACTCCATGCTTGAAGCTGGAATAATAGAACGACTTAGTCGGGGATTGTATCGGCTTACGGATCTTCCACCGCTGGGTAATCCCGATTTGGTGTCAGTTGCGCGGAAGGTGCCAAGCGGTGTAATTTGTCTTATTTCTGCTTTGGCATATCACGAGATCACGACCCAGATCCCTCACGAGGTCTACCTTGCTCTTGGGCGAGGAGCGGAACCACCCCGAATGGAACATCCACCGATTCGTATTTTCTGGTTCTCAGGCGAGGCATTCACAGAGGGAGTTGAAAAGTACGATGTGAATAGTGCCCTAGTGCGGATTTACAGTCCTGAAAAGACGATAGCCGACTGCTTCAAGTATCGAAATAAGATAGGCCTCGATACAGCCATCGAAGCACTCAAGCTTTACCGGGAACGGAAACGCTTAAAGGTCGATGAACTGATGCATTTCGCACGTATGTGCCGAATTGAGAAAATCATGCGGCCCTACCTGGAGGCATTGCTGTGACGAAACGACAATATAAAAACATCTCAGCCTCTGTGCGTCAGCGTCTGCTCAACAAGGCACGGGAAAAAGGCCGACCGTTTAACGAACTGCTTCAGTACTTCGCTATGGAGCGCTTCCTTTATCGCTTGTCCAAATCTCCTTATGTTGACAACTTCGTTCTCAAAGGAGCCTTGATGCTTTCTGTATGGGAGGCACCGCTTTCACGGCCCACAATGGATATCGATCTACTTGGTCGAATCAACAACAGCGTCGAAGCCATCGTTGCTGTTACCAGGGTCATATGCCGTCAGGAGGTCGAGCCGGATGGCATTGCTTTCGATACAAATAGTATCGTAGAGGAGCGTATCACCGAGGATGCCGACTATGAAGGAGTACGAGTCCGATTCAAGGGATCCCTCGATACCGCGCAAATCGCCATGCAACTTGATATCGGCTTTGGTGACATGGTAGTTCTTTCCCCTGAACTCACAGACTACCCCACCATTCTCGATCTACCGCCCCCTCAACTTTACGTTTATAGCAGGGAAAGCACTATCGCAGAAAAGTTTGAAGCCATGGTTAAGCTCGGCATTCTGAACAGCCGCATGAAAGATTTCTTTGATATTTGGCTGATGTTGCGCCAGTTCGACTTTGAAGGTCAAAAGCTATCAACAGCTATCGCAAAGACCTTTTCCACGCGTGGGACCGATATACAATCAGAGCCAATTTCCTTAACCAACACCTTTGTTGATGATACGGTAAAAACTGCGCAGTGGCGTGGATTCATCCGGAAGAACCGATTGACAAATGTTTCGCAAGACTTAGGGGAAGTGGTCAAGGCTATTGCTGCTTTCCTGGGACCTATTGCAAAAAGCCTGGCAGCAAAGCAATCTTTCAAAGCAAACTGGAAAGCGCCGGGACCATGGGTTGAATAATGAGCTACTCTATTCATTCATTTAATCAAAAGTATAACACCCATACGCCACCAGACAGTTCGATACAATAGTAAAGACTCGTTTTGATATCATCTAACGAAGCTCTAATGATTCATTTCCCCGGTGGTTAGCGTAAATGATGATTTCCAGGATTGCGTGTAGCTGCTAGGACTTGCCAGATGAGATTCGATCTAGACGGAAAGCTAAATAATTATCGAGACCTTGTCTGGTTCTGTTGAAGATTACATAACAAAACATGAAATATCAGGAAATTATAGGCTAATACAGAAACCTTCACTTATATGAAAATATCCTTTTTGGCCTGACTTTGCCATTCTTGGTATTGGGACCTCTTTTATCCCTTCAATTATCACTTCCCTGAAATCCTGACATGGCTAAACTATATCGGCAACATGGCTGTATTTTCCATGGAATGTGGTTCTGGCAAGATATCCAAAAGTTCTTTATTTCTCCCTTATCTGCAACCCAAAATGTGATACCTGATAGGCTTAAAGTCTTTCAAGAATCAAACGTGGATTTTATTTGACCCTTTATCCTGACTTCCTAAATATAATTGGATTCATTAGATATTTGGCTGCCTGATATTATTTATTCCTGGCCAATTTTTACTGATAGCAAGGGTTCAAAGGCATTCTGCCAGAGAAGGTAGGAAGAGTCAGAATAACTCCAATTGTGGATCTTTCTCCTTTATCCATTGAATAATCTCT
>JAUWZC010000248.1 GCA_030615565.1 Desulfobacteraceae bacterium
CGAAGTCTTTCGATCATCTCATTACGCGATACCCCATTGGGTGTTTTCCTGCCCATTCCATATGTACGGGCAAAACCATTTTTAATGAGTAAACTTGCTAAATCATTTCCGTCAGCGGTAGTGATAAATCCATATACTCGGCCTTTGGATGACCTTCCCAACGCACTTGCAAATGCTGTATGAACAGTAAAGGCTTTAACAAGGACATGCTCAACAAAAGTTTTTGCTTCGTTACCGAAATGGATAGTACATGCTGCGTCGGACAATCCAAAATAACGTGTTTGTTCCCGTACACGCCGCGCATCACTTTTAGAGCCGGCCGAAGTTTCAGGACAGTCAACGTAATAAAGCCTCACATGGAAACGTTTTCCATTAGCTTCTACAACAAAGCTATCTCCATCATTCGATGGATTATTTATCAAACTCGCATTGGAGAATATCTGGAAATCAGCAGAATATGATGGGGAAATTCCTCCAAAAATCAATATTGCTATTGAGAACAGAGACACGATGATAAATTTAATCAATCTATGCATAATAACTCGATACCGTAATTATGTGCCTAATGCTTGAATTCACCTGCCTATATTGAGCGAATTGGAATACAGATCGGGTGAAATAATTTGTTCTAAAATAGACTCAACTGCAATACTTGTATTATCTCCAATCCTATTCTCTTATCAAGATGGTTTGTAAACCACATCTTATCTATATTTTTTAAGAGTCTTGAAAACAGATATTCTATCATATAAT
This sequence comes from Desulfobacteraceae bacterium, assembly GCA_030615565.1. Classification (GTDB taxonomy): domain Bacteria; phylum Desulfobacterota; class DSM-4660; order Desulfatiglandales; family B25-G16; genus B33-G16. The sequence continues at coordinate 754 of JAUWZC010000248.1, forward strand.
CCTGTTATTTTATAAGCAGGTGGAATAAATTTTTTACCTGTAAGCGGATTGCTTATAAAACGGTTTTCATACGAAATAGCTTGAACTTGGTCATTCAGCCAGTATATTGTGGTTATATTGTCTTCAATTTCCGGATCGCCTTCCTTCTTATTTTTCCAAATTTCATTATATTTAATTCTTACTTCAAGAACTCCATCAAGGGGAAACTTGAATGAAGGCGTATACATTTTATTTATTTTAGTCTGATAAGTAGCATAGGGCTTCCAAACATGGAGTTCAATCATTCTTATTTCTGAGAATTTCTTTTTCTTTGCATTTTCCAAATTTCCAAAATAAGTAGAATGAAGCAATATATTCTTTTCATTGGCAGCGAAAGCAGAAACGGGGGGAGATAGAATCAGAAGGCAAAAGAGAGCAACAAAAACATTTTGTGCTTTAACCTTATCCACTTTTATCACCTCGCTTGATAAATATTTTAGATAAAAATCTCTTCAGCGATCACTGAAAGCGTAACGTGCCCATAACCAGATGGCTTTTTTTAGGCCCGTTTGGTTGATGGGTTTGTTAGGGGCAGGTTCCACACTCGAGTTCTTTCAACACAATTATAGTATCTTTGATCGTTCCGGTTACATCCTTAGTCGCGTGAGGATCATGATGCACCGCTTCATCCCCGCGCATCTTTACCGAAAACGCAAGCTTTTTCGTCGACTTGTCGATAAGTTGTGTCTTATATGCTGCTACGATCCTGTTCGCCAGACCAAACTCTCTATCCTTCGGCTTCCTATCGGGGTATATGGACATACAAACGTCGTCGGAAACAGCATCCCGAAAAGCAGTATCCATCGCACCACGACATACGATTATACATTCAGGATCAAATCCCCAAATGAAGCAACGACCTACGCGCTGCAAAAAGGACAGTGTCCTTTCGCTAGGCTGAAGATCGACCAATAATCCCCAAAGCTTAAGGATACGTAAGGCTCCCTCCCTAATTGAGCCAACGCCATCCCATGCCAGTTTGATACAAAGACGCTCCCATACGAGCTTGAGCGGGCCGTCTGGGGGCCGACCTACCATCTCCAGGTGGTACAACATATCTGCTGGTAGCGGAGATAGCCCATGCTCCTTATAGGCCTGCAAAATCTTAGTTCTGTAAGTAGCGACATCCTCCAAGAATGTTTTTTGGACTACTCCTAGTTCACTCAGGGAATCGGGGAGTTTATCGTGCGGAAGAAGGGTGTCAGCGCTCTTGAGAAGTGCTTCGGCGATAGTCTCGGCTTGTGAGAAAGCGACTTTAGCCACTGCAATTTCGTGGTCATTAGTCTGCTGCCAGAACTGCTCTCGGTCCTCCTCATAAGTCTGGATCGTCGCCTCGATCTGAATATCTAGGTCGAATTGGTAGGCTGAAAGGTCTTTCTCATCTTTCATGTCGTCTTCAGTCATAGCGGTCATAGCTCCCCTAACCAGTTAGTAGTTAGAATATAATTCTACATATTCAAGATAATATTCTATCTATCCTAATATTAATTGAAATCACGCCTCTGTAATGTATGGTTTTTATTATGCAGAAAGACCAGATTAATGTCAATGAACATGGCCATAAGCCCTCTCGAAAGCTGCTTGATCAAATAAGTGATCGTTTGCGCATGAAAGGGCAATTGGCTAAGGCGACGTGTGCGTATGTGCTACTGGAAACAGTGGCACAAGACGCGTACAAAAGTCCGGGAGCTGCTTAAACTCAGTACCTCACTTAATGCCGCAATAGTGGTGTGATTAAGCCGGAAAGGATACTGGCGGCTTTCTCGTACACTGGCAACACAGCCCGGCATGATCCCGCCCTTGGCGGGACTAAAGAAACAAGGTTTGGTCTCTATAAAAGGGGACGTTGGTTCCAAAACGATTTAAATATATTTTTCTGCCTCTGGCAGCTCATCAGAAACAGCTAATCGATTAACAGCAGAAGTGTTTATGCCAAGAAAGCGCGCAACATCCGCACCAGAATAACCCATCTTCTTTACCGCTATCTGACAGAGAATCCTGCGCGACTTCACAATCTTCCTCTTTCTTAATCCTGAACGTAGCTCTGTCTCATCTATCTTTTCCCCCTCACATACCTCCAGTGCCAAAGAAGGTAAATCAGATATCTTCAAGGTTAATCTCAAAGTCTCTTTCGCTTTTTCCTGTGCATCGGCAATGACATTCTCTGCAAATTCACTGCTGCCCAATATACGTTCATCCGAAAAAACCTTGCTCCCCACCCGCCTTAAAGAAAGAACCTGTGACCATCCCCCAAGACTGCGAATAAGACCTCCTCCTACTAGTTCCGGTCGACTTCCGGCCTCAATTCCCTCTTCAACAAAATCCTCATATTTTTCAATCGCTCTTTTTCGTCTCTTTCCGAAATAGGCAAGCACCGTGTCCCTATCCTGCCACTCCCGCTTCACCCTACCAATAATATCAGAATGACCACACCATTGATATCCCTTTAATTCCTTTAAATTCTTAACTAAACCAGCTCTTAACGGGTTCAAGTGAATATAGCGTGTCAACTCTAATAGATAGGGATCATCTTCACATATAATGGATTTGTATCGGTTCTGAAAAAGATGACC
>JAUWZC010000242.1 GCA_030615565.1 Desulfobacteraceae bacterium
ACACTGACAGACTGGCTTCAGTTTTACGGAGGATATGTGGAGATAACTTTTTTCTTGTAGTCTCAACCAAAACAGAAAGGAATGCACCGGTAGTTCTGAAAAACAATCGCCTGTTCAAACCCTTTGAACTTCTGGTGAAAAATGCCGGGCTGCCTGGAAATACTGAACTTGACCCCACACCATTTGCAGCCATCACCTATGTCCTTATGTTTGGGGTAATGTTCGGGGACGTTGGCCAGGGGCTTGTACTTGCTCTTGCGGGACTTGTTATGAAACTGATTGCCAGAAGGAGAAAGAAGGAAGAAAGTTTTATAGCTGATGCAGGCAGTATCCTGCAACTTTGCGGAGTTTCTGCTGCAGTTTTCGGGTTTTTCTATGGAAGCCTCTTCAGCAATGAACACATACTGCCTGCGCTGTGGTTTCATCCTATGGAAAACATAATGTCTCTCTTTTTTGCTGTGTTAATGATGGGAGCGGCCTTTATAGCAGTAGGTATTCTGTTAAATGTCATAAACGGTCTCCTGATGAGAGACTATAGCGATGCCCTTTTTGGAGTACGGGGACTGGTCGGACTTATGATTTATGCAGGGTTAATATTTTTGTTTGTTCGTTACATTGAAACGGGGGTATACCCTGTAACGTCAGAGCTGATTGCCTTTATCATTGTTCCACTATGCATCTTTTCGATGAGGAATATACTGGGATTCTTTTTTCTGGGTAATAAGCAGCCCTTCCCCCATGGGGTCTTAGAATATGTTGCAGAAACACTTATAGAGATAATGGAGATGTTTTCAGGTTTTCTTGGGAATACTATTTCATTTATCAGGGCTGGTGCTTTTGCACTCAGTCATGCGGGGCTCAGTATCGCAGTCTACACACTTGCACGTATTATAAATCCGGATATCACAACAATGGCTGCGTTGGCGGTAATTATAATGGGGAATATATTTATTATTCTACTTGAAGGACTTATCTGTGGGATCCAGGCAATGAGGCTGGAGTACTATGAATTTTTTGGAAAGTTCTTTAAGGGTGACGGTTATGCCTTTACCCCCTTTTCAATAAGGAAATTGTAGGTCTATAATGGAGGAGTATCATGATTAAAAAAATAGCATCATCCTGGGTATTGCTTTTTATTGTGGGTCTGACTGCGGCCTTTTTCATGTTTTCACAAGTTGAGTTGCAGGCAGAAGACAGGCCTTCAACAGCAGAGAAAGAAAAAATTTCTTCTGAGGCGGTGTTAGGTGGGGATGGCTTGGTGTTGGTTTTTTTTGCTGCAATGGGAGCGGTTGGTATATCCTGTTTGGCGAGTAGTTATGCGCTTGCAAGGATCGGTTCCGCAGCTCTTGGCGCTATGAGCGAAAAGCCGGAGCTCGGGGGCAGGGCCCTGATCTTTCTCGGGCTGGCAGAAGGAATAGCCATTTATGGGCTGATTGTTGCAATTATGATACTGACCAAGATTTAACATTTATGGAAAAAATATATATTCTGGGAGATATCAATACGGTTACTGCCCTTCGTCTTGCCGGGGTCGAAGGAAGGGTTGCAGATAAGGAAAGTGTAGATATACACCTTAATGAACTTCTAAAAAGAGGCGATGCAGGGGTAATAGTCATTACCCGGGAGCTGGCTGAAGAGATACCGGAAAAGATTTACAGTGTCAATTTACACTCGGTCACACCGGTGATCATTGAAATACCCGGTATTGATGACCCAAGAGGGTTTAGCACGTCAATACTCAATTATATTACTGAAGCATTGGGAATATCTATTTGAGTAACTGGATAGTATAGGAAATCCCATTTTTGGACGCAGATGAACGCAGATTGTCAAGATTTTAAATATTTAAAAATAGTTATCTGCGAGTATCGGCGAAAATCTGAGTCCTAATTAATTTAAAAATGGAAGACAATACTTTGAAAACAAATAAGGATGAGACAGCACTGATAAACTCACTCAGAGAGTCTTCTGCCCACAAAAAAACTATTATTATGCAACAGGCCGACGATGAGATAAGGAAGCTAGAGAAGAGCTATATCTCAGACATAGAAGAATTAAAAAAGAAGATCAATGATGAGACTAACAGTAAAATTGACCAAGAGCTTTCAAAGATCAGAAACAGGGCACTCATTGAGAAAAAGAAGCTCCAGTTGCGCATTATAGAAGATTTTATTGCAACAATGATTGAAGAGGCGATCGGTGAACTGAGAGGTAGTGGCAAAGATAGATATAAAGAATTTTTACTGGATTCAGTGGATGAATCGCTTTCACAGATAAAGAGAGGGGAGGCTCTGGTTTACATCTCAGAGGAGGATATGGGACTGGAGGGCATAAATATTAAAGAAACTATAATGCAGAAAGCAGGACATTCACCGGATATCAGTATAGCTGTAGATAAAGGGATAACTCAAGGAGGAGCCATTGTTATTGATAAAGAAAGAGGTCTCTATTACAACAGCACCATTGAGAGAATTGTGTATAGAAAATACGATGAGATACGGAAAGAGGTTACAAAAATTCTTTCTGAAAGGAACATTATTAATAACCAACTAACCAGGTGAAATTGAAAGCACAATAATTTAATATATCGGAATTTCTACAACTTACTGAAAATATAGAGCTTTTAATGACAACCGATTTATGCCATCCACATGGGGTAATGGAATGTTGGAATAATGGAATGATGGGCAATAAAAGCCGAAAAAATCGTTTTCCTATTCTTCTAAACCCATCACTCCAATACTCCATTACTCCAATACTCCCTCCGGGCCGTAGGCCCTACAGGCCGGAGTCCAATTGGGGCGAAGCCCCTAAGTTCGAGGATAGGAAAGTGTGAACAAAATTTTAACTATATACTGCGCAAGAAGCTAAAGAGGCAAAGGTGGAAGAGGCAGCTATAACAGGAAGAATTATAAGTGTTAATGGTCCTATTGTTAAGGCTGAGGGTTTAACGGAAATCAGCATGTTTGATATCGCAGAGGTTGGACCTGACAGACTTATTGGTGAGGTTATAAGGCTTGAGGAGGATCTTGCCATTATACAGGTGTATGAGGATAATACAGGTCTGAAACCGGGAGATGAGGTACGATCCTATGGCAGACCATTATCTGTTTTGTTGGGACCTGGGCTGATTTCAAACATTTATGATGGTATCCAGCGCCCCCTTATAGGAATTGCAGAGCACTGTGAAAACCACACCCTGATGGGAATTGTAGACAGATGTTATATTAAAAAAGGGATAAAGATAGCCCCCCTGGATCCTGAAAAGAAATGGGATTTTAAACCTACTGTCAAGGAGGGGGATGTCGTAAGGGAGGGGTCTGTAATTGGAGAACTTCAGGAAACTGAATTAGTCCTTCATAAAACAATTGTGCCACCGGGAATCGCAGGAAAGGTTGAGTTTATTGCTGAGGCCGGAGGGTATTCAATAGAAGATTCTATATACA
>JAUWZC010000001.1 GCA_030615565.1 Desulfobacteraceae bacterium
TGCAGGATTTTTTCCGAGAAAGGAGGCACGGCTAGGAGAGGTACCGAAGTGGTCGTAACGGGGTCGACTCGAAATCGATTTGTCTCGTTAAGAGCGAGGCACGTGGGTTCGAATCCCACCCTCTCCGCCAGGAAATTTAACCCCCGATAAATCGGGGCTAAATTTCACAATTAGCTTATGGCTGTAAGCCTTTTGGAATAATTAAATACAACTACAGATTCTTATTTCTAAAATATAACAAATAATGCTATATGCCAAAGGCTAAAGGCCAAATGTATTCCGCCAGGAAATCTAATAGATTTCACAAGTAGCTTATAGCTAAAGGCTAAAAGCCAAATGTATTCCGCATAAGCGGAATTATGGAGAGATGTCCGAGTTGGCTTAAGGAGCGCGACTGGAAATCGCGTGTACTACCACAAGTGGTACCGGGGGTTCGAATCCCCCTCTCTCCGCCAGGAAATTTAACCCCCGATAAATCGGGGTTAAATTTCACAGTTAGCTTATAGCTAAAGGTTTTTGATACTTTTAGATAATTTAACAGACTATTATTAGTTTGCTCCAGGCGGAAAAAATAAAGCTATATGCCAAAGGCTAAAGGCCAAAAGTATTTCGCTTTTGCGAAATCATGGAGAAATGGAGTGGTGGATAAATGGTACATATAAAACAAGCGCAATACTCCAGCACTCCAATAATCCAATAATAATTCATTATGCCTTACGAAGTTTTTGCCAGAAAATGGAGACCTCAGATATTTGAAGAGGTTATAGGTCAGGAACACATAACAGGGACTCTTAAGAATGCCTTGGTATCTGATCGATTAGCTCATGCTTATCTATTCAGTGGCACACGTGGTGTAGGGAAGACATCGGTTGCCCGAATCTTTGCAAAGGCCCTTAATTGTCGAGATAGGCAGGAGGGAAATCCCTGCAACAAATGCAATTTATGTATTGAGATAACCAATGGTTCTTCTGTTGATGTCCAGGAGATTGACGGTGCATCAAACAGGGGAATTGATGAGATACGAAATCTTCGAGAAAATATAAGGTACCTCCCTTCTAGTGGCACTTATAGAATATATATCATAGATGAGGTTCATATGCTGACCCTCCCTGCATTTAATGCATTGCTAAAAACACTGGAAGAACCGCCAGAGCATGTCAAATTCATGTTTGCTACAACAGAACCCCATAAGATACCGGTAACTATACTATCACGATGTCAAAGATTTGATTTTAAAAGGATACCCCTAATAAAAATAGAAGAGCAGATTAAAAGGATAGTTCAAAAAGAGGGGATAAAGATAAGCGATACAAGTATTTCTATTCTATCAAGGGAGGCTGAAGGCAGTATGCGGGATGCAGAAAGTCTTCTCGATCAGGTTGTCTCCTTTGCCGGACCCAATGTTGAGGATGAGCAGATAATGGAAGTCCTCGGAATAATAGATAGGGCTCTTATCTATAAGACATCACAGGCTATAATCGATGGCAACAGCAAACTATGTCTGGATATAATTGATGAGATATATAATTACGGCTACGAGATTAAAGAATTTTACAGAGAAATAATGGTACAATTTCGAAATTTAATCGTTTCTCTCGTATCTCAAGACCCTTCTCAAACTATGGATTTACCTGATAACGAGTTGAAAGAAACAAAAAGACAGGCAAAAGAGGCAGGTCTGGAAAGGCTTCTTCAATCACTGAACTTCCTGATCAATAGGGAAGTAGATCTTCGCTATACAAATAATCCAAGGATTGCACTGGAGGCAATTTTACTTAAGCTTTCAGGACTTAAAGAATATCTTTCATTTGATGAGTTAATAAAGAAGATAGAAGATATAGAAAAACGACTCAGTAAATCTACTCAAATAGTCCATAATAAAAACCTGGAAACAACTGTAGTCAAAGAAAAATATCCAGATAAAAAAACCTTTCCAGATGATGGTAAGAAATGGAGTGAATTTTTGCGCTACCTAAATACTAAGAATAAGGCAATGGCCAATGTACTAAAGAAATGGAAATCTTATGCTCTTACTCCAGACAGCCTGGAATTACCATATGGAGAAGGATCATTTACAGGAGGCTATTTTGAAGACCCTGAGCACTCTGAGCAGTTGATTGCCTATGCCCAGAATTTTTTTCAATCAAACTTTAAGGTTGTATTTATAAAGCAGAATGAGCCCAAGGATTTAAATAAAAGCTCAAAGGAAGATAGATTGCCTAGCCAGGTAAAGGATATAATCGATGTATTTGAAGGCAGGATAGAAAGCTTAGATTGAGATACAAAGAAAGTTAAAAATGGGCTAAAAGCTAAGATTATTTAATTTATTATCTTTAGGCGCTTTAGGTACTTAAAATGCACTACTTCGTTTATAAAAATGATGATCTTTACTGTGAGAATGTGCCAATAGCAGATATAGCAGAGCAGATTGGAACACCTTTCTATCTTTACTCCTATGCCACAATAACAAGGCATTTCCGGGTTTTTGGAGATGCTTTCAATGACTTGGACCACCTCACCTGCTTTTCTGTAAAATCCAACTCTAGTCTTGCTATACTTAGAATTTTTGCCTTACACGGGGGAGGAGCAGATGTCGTTTCAGGCGGGGAACTATTTCGAGCTCTGAGAGCAGGGATTGCACCTGATAAAATCGTATATTCAGGCGTTGGAAAGACACTAGAAGAAATGAAATTAGCACTTAATTCAAATATTCTTATGTTTAATGTAGAATCAGACCAGGAATTGCAACTCCTGAATATAACAGCTAAAGATATGGGTTGTAAGGCAACAATAGCCATACGTATAAATCCTGAAGTGGAACCAAAAACGCATCCTTATCTTGCTACTGGGCACAGCGAAAATAAGTTTGGCATACCACTAAAGGACTCTTTAAACACATACGAATCAGCCAAGCAGTTGGAAAATATCGATGTAAAAGGCATATCTTGTCATATAGGGAGCCAGCTTACAGATATTGATCCCTTTTTAGAGGCCTTAAGAAAATTAAAAGACATTTTAAAAGAATTAACAAAAATGGCATTCGATATTAAGTTCCTTAACCTGGGAGGCGGTCTCGGGATAACCTATAGTAATGAAAAACCACCTCATCCTTTAGAATATGCAAAGGCATTAAAGGAGATAATAAGAAAAGATAACATCACCCTTATCCTTGAACCTGGCAGGGTTATTATTGGTAACGCTGGCATTCTGGTCACAAGAGTCCTCTATACTAAATCAACGAAAAATAAGAGGTTTATTATTGTGGATGCTGGGATGAATGACTTAATCAGGCCTACCCTCTATAATTCTTTTCATGCCATACAGCCGGTAAAAATGACTCACTCGGAAATGTTAGTAGCTGATTTAGTAGGTCCTGTTTGTGAAACTGGGGACTTCTTTGTTAAAGATAAGAAAATGCCACCATTTAAATCAGGAGATTTAGTAGCTATAATGAGTGCAGGGGCCTACAGTTTTTCTATGGCCTCAAACTACAATTCTCGCCCCAGGCCTGCAGAGGTGATGGTTAAAGGAAAATTATTTTCCTTAATCAGGTCAAGAGAAACATATAATGATCTTATCCATGGAGAGGTGTTTCCCAAATTTCTTTAAAAAAATAATATTTTAATTTTGAAATAGGAGAAAAAAATGATAAAGGCTGTTGTTGCCGGTGCTGCCGGTAGGATGGGTGGAAGAATCATTCACATGATTCAAAAAAGCGAAGAGATAGCCTTATTGGGTGCCTTTGAGAAACCAGATCACCCTGAAAACAATAAGGACGTAGGGGAGATTGTTGGTCTTGGAAAGATGGGCATTGACCTTAAAGCTGATATCAGCGATGTAATGAAAGATGCGGATGTATTAATTGATTTTACTACACCAGAAAGCACCTTACATAATATCCGTTTTATTGCCAAGAGCGGTCAGGCAATGGTGATTGGTACTACGGGTATAACTGGGGAAAAGGAAAAAGAGCTAAAGCACCTTGCTCGAAAAATAAGATGTGTTTGGTCTCCCAATATGAGCGTAGGGGTTAATGTGTTATTCAAAGTAGTTGGAGATCTATCTATGATTCTCAGTAAAGACTATGACATGGAGGTAGTTGAAGCCCATCACAGGCTAAAAAAAGATGCCCCAAGCGGCACAGCAATGCATCTTGCTAAAATTCTGGCTGATACAACCGGTAGAAATCTCGAGACAGATGCTGTCTATGAAAGAAAGGGTTTTATTGGTGTCAGGACTGAAAAAGAGATTGGCATTCAATCTATAAGGGCTGGTGATATAGTAGGGGAGCATACGGTTATTTTTGCTGGAACAGGAGAAAGGATTGAGATTACTCACAGGGCACATAGCAGGGATAATTTTGCAAAGGGTGCATTGCTTGCAGCTACATGGGTTGTTAAGCAATCGAATGGTCTATATGATATGCAAGATGTATTGGGATTGAGAGAGAAGAAAAATGTTTAAACTTGCTGAAAGAATTAAACAGTTACCCCCTTACCTATTCAAAGAGATTGACCAAAAGAAGAAAGAGATAGCAGCAAAGGGGGTGGATATAATCGACCTTGGTATAGGTGACCCTGATCTCCCTACCCCACCTAAAATTGTAGAGGCCATGGTACAGGCTGTACGAGATCCGGCCAATCATCATTACCCCTCCTACTCTGGGATGGATGATTTTAAGACCGCCATTGCAAAATGGTACGAAGATAGATTTTCAGTCAAACTTGATCCAGAAACTGAGGTAATTGCCCTGATAGGCGCAAAAGAAGGGATAGCCCATATTGCCCTGGCATTTATAAACCCAGGTGATCTTGCTCTCATTCCTGCCCCTGCTTACCCAGTGTATAATAGTGGTACCCTTTTTGCGGGTGGAAGGCCATATCTCTTACCCCTTCTTAAAGAGAATAATTACCTGCCAGATCTTGCCTCCATTCCAGAAGAAGCCACCAGAACGGCCAAAATGATATGGCTCAATTATCCCAACAACCCAACAGCAGCCGTGGCTGATAGGGATTTTTTTGAAGCTGTTGTCAAATTTGCACATAAATATCAAATAATAGTATGCCACGATCTTACCTATAGCGAAATCGCCTTTGATGAATACAAACCTATGAGTCTGCTTGAAATAAACGGAGCCAGAGATATAGGTATAGAATTTCATTCCCTATCAAAATCATTTAACATGACTGGATGGAGGATCGGCTTTGCCGTGGGAAGCAGGGAAGCCATTAAGGGATTAGGTTCAATAAAAAGTAATATTGACTCCGGCCTTTTCCAGGCTATTCAAGTAGCTGGTATAGAGGCCCTCAAAGCAAACAAAGAAAATATTTTAGAGATAAAGAAAACCTATGCCAGAAGAAGAGATATTATGGTCAAGGGATTGAGGGATTCCGGTTTCAAGGTAAATCCACCGAGGGCAACATTTTATCTTTGGGTCCCAGTACCTAATTCCTATACATCAGTGAATCTAGCAACAAGGCTACTACAGGAGGCTGGTGTGGTAGTAACGCCAGGTAATGGATTTGGTTATCCTGGCGAAGGCTATATAAGGCTGGCATTGACAAAGGATGAGAGCCGCCTCTTAGAGGCCACTGAAAGGATAAAAAGTATTGGACTTTAATCAGTCAAGTGGCCCTTTAATGGTTGGCAAAACTGGGGAAGATTTCGGTTAAGTAAAACGGTTACGGTTGCGCAACTCGTATCGGTTTTCGTATAGCGTTTATTGACGAAGTCAATACTGTTTCAGGCAAAGTTGGACAAAATTAAGCCAGCGCAAGGAGAACCGCAAACGCGTGACGGTAGACGAAACGAGACTTCGACGAGCTCAGTCGAGTCGCAGCGCAACCGAATAACTAATGACAGATGCCTCAAACAAGGATATGGCTAACATTATAAACAAAAAGGGGGCCACCACCTAACAATCATGGACAGCACCATAGCATATATCGGTATAGGGTCAAACCTGGGGGATAAGTCCTTCAATTGCAGGTATTCTATAGATAAAATAAACCAATTACCAGGATGCCATGTGAGTGCAGTTTCAGCAATATTCAAAACAGAGCCAGTAGGTGTTACTGGACAGCCCTGGTATGCAAACTGTGTTGTTGAGCTTTCAACTACTCAAGTCCCATCTCAATTATTAAAGGGGCTTTTATCAGTAGAATCTGATATGGGTAGAATAAGAAAAAAAAGCTGGGAGGCCAGAATAATTGACCTGGACATACTTCTGTTTGGTCAAGAGATAATAGAATCTAATAATCTGATAATCCCCCATCCATTGCTGCACAAAAGGCGGTTTGTATTAGAACCTCTAGTCCAATTAGCACCTGACCGCGTACATCCTGTTTTTAAATTAACCATAAGGGAGCTGTTGAATAAATTACCAATCCCGCCATGCGGCGGGACTGTCGAAGTACTAAAGGAGGAATCATGAAATTTTTTATTGACACGGCAAATATCCAAGAAATAACAAAGGCCAATCAATTAGGTGTATTAGATGGTGTAACTACCAACCCTACACTGGTAGCAAAAGAGGGAAGAAGATTTGAAGAATTAATTAAAGAAATATGCAATATAGTAAATGGCCCAGTCAGTGCAGAGGTAACAAGTGTTCGAGCAGAGGGCATGGTTAAAGAGGCACGACACTTGGCAAAATTTGCTGATAATATAGTAGTAAAAATCCCCATGATAACTGAAGGGATTAAGGCCACCAAAATACTATCAAAGGAAAATATCAACATCAATGTAACACTGGTATTTTCACCCTTACAGGCGCTGATAGCAGCCAAAGCAGGTGCTAGCTTTGTTAGTCCCTTTATTGGTAGGCTGGATGATATAAGTAGCGTCGGTATGGGAATAGTAGAGGATATAGTAACCATATATGAGAATTATGGATTTGAAACAGAGGTTATTGTGGCAAGCATCCGCAATCCTATCCATGTTTTAGATGCAGCCTTGATTGGAGCACATATTGCCACAATCCCTTTCAAGGTGCTCATCCAATTAACCGAACATCCTCTCACCAAGATCGGGTTAGATAAATTTTTAGCGGATTGGAAGAAAATGGGGTAAATAAATGTCTCTCTGCAAATTGGTCTTACCTGTTACACTTATTGTTATACTTTTTTCCACCTCTTCTTTAAAATATGCAGGGGCAGATATCTATCGATTCAAGGATGAAAACGGGGTCTGGCATTTCACCAACATTCGATCAGACACACGCTATCGTCTTTATATAAAGACAGGAAGATTAAGGGGAAAGCAATATATTACAAATTATGATACTATAATTCAGAGGGCAGCAAAACAATTCGGTGTGGACTCCCACCTTATAAAGGCCATTATCATGACGGAATCATCTTTCGATCCCAATGCGATCTCTAAAAGTGGGGCTCAAGGCCTGATGCAACTGATGCCACCCACTGCAAACGATATGGAGGTAAATAATCCCTTTGATCCAGAAGAAAATATTTTTGGCGGTACAAGATATCTTAGCTTACTTCTCAAAAAGTTTAAACAGGATAAAAAATTAGCTATAGCTGCCTATAATATTGGTCCTTCAGTTGTGTCTAACCACAATTCTGTCCCTCTTATACCTCAGACCAGGCGCTTCGTTGAGAAGGTTATGAGATATTATAGGGAATTTAAAAAACATGGGAATTAAGGCCTTTAATTATGAAAAAAAATCAAGGCCAAATAAATAATCTGCCAAATACTCTAAGTGTTATTAGGCTGGTTTTAATTCCGGTAATTGTTATATGCCTGTATTTTCCTGGAAGATTGGGGAGTTTCTTAGCTGCTCTCTTTTTCGGGCTGGCCGCTATAACAGATCTTCTGGATGGTTTCTATGCCCGGAGACACAAAAAAATTACCTCACTGGGCAAATTTCTTGATCCCTTAGCCGACAAATTACTGATCTCGGCAACTATGATCATGCTCATAACCCTGAACAGGATCCCTGTCTGGGTTGTTATTTTAATTATTGCAAGGGAAATGGCAGTAACAGGGTTAAGGGGTATTGCTGTGGTAGAAGGTATAGTTATTGAGGCAAGTTCCCTTGGAAAATACAAAACAATATTTCAGTTAGTTTCCCTCATATGTCTCTCACTGCACTACGAGTATTTAGGAGTCGATTTCCATATAGTTGGAATGACCTTTCTTTGGGTTGCTTTGATACTAACTATGTGGTCTGGATGGTCATACTTTCGAATGACCAAAAAGATACTATCCTAAAAAACCTTGACATTTTTTTTAAGAAGTAGTAGGGAATTTTAAAAAATAGCGGGAATAGCTCAGTTGGTAGAGCATCACGTTGCCAACGTGACGGTCGCCGGTTCAAGCCCGGTTTCCCGCTCCAAAAAAGGGCGGCATAGCCAAGTGGCTAAGGCAGCGGTCTGCAAAACCGTTTTACACCGGTTCGAATCCGGTTGCCGCCTCCAATAAAAACTAGAATACAATTTATGGCCTCTAAAAAATCCACCATCTTATTCCTTCCGAGAGGATCAAACACAGTAAGAAAAATTAATGTCTCTCGTAGCGTAACCTCCATTATTGTCTTTCTTATCTTTATGATGGTTCTCGGTGTCAGCTGGCTTATTAATGATTACAGAAAGATAAAAACCCAAATACCAGAATTAAATTATCTAAAAAAAGAAAACGAAATTCAAAAGACCCAAATCATTGCCTTAAGTAAAAAGATTAATAAAATCAATCAAAACATGGTCAAGCTTCAAGAATTTGAGCGTAAGCTAAGGGTCATGACCAACTTAGAGCCATCTGAGAAACAAGATCAATTATTTGCGATTGGGGGCTCAAATATTATTACCCTTAAATCAAATTATCAGCTGGAGGAAGTCCATAAGGGGTTAATTCAACAAATGCATAAATCTTTGGAAGACTTACAAACAAGGACAGCTATAGCCTCCATATCCCAAACAGAATTAAATGATTTTTTAAAAGAACAGAAATCTATTCTGGCTTGCACACCATCTATCAGGCCAACAGATGGCTGGTTTTCTTCTGGATTTGGTTACAGGATCTCTCCCTTTACAAATCAAAGGGAATTTCACAAAGGAATCGACATAGCAACCAGGATCGGGGTACCTGTAATTGCCCCAGCCGATGGATTAGTTGTATTTGTGGGTAGAGAAGGTAACTTCGGAAAGATGATTTCTATTAATCATGGATATAATTTAAAAACAAGGTACGGACATCTGAATAAATTCCGAATAAAAAAAGGGCAACATGTTAAAAGAGGTCAAATTATAGGAGAGGTTGGAAAAAGTGGCCGATGCACAGGTCCTCACCTCCACTATGAAGTACTTCTCAATGGTGTCCCTGTAAACCCCCTCCGTTACATACTAAACTGATTTGCACCTAACCAATTTTATTCTATTCTTCAACCGATCTATTTTTTAATCCTGCCATTTAATTTTACTATATCTATCTTTGCAAAAATACAATTTATCGTGTAAAATTCAACAAATTACATAACAGATTTAATTGCTACTTGAATTTTTGGATATAAAAGTTTAATCAGAAGTAAAGACGATTATAAGGAAATTTTTTATGTTAGGTAAGCTTTTCAAAAAGATTATTGGAAGCAAAAACGAAAGAGAGCTTAAGAAACTTGCGCCAATAGTAGAAAAGATTAATGAATTTGAACCCCACTTTAAAGGCCTCAGTGACACTCAAATTAGGAATAAGACAGGGGAATTTAAGGATAGGATAGCAAAGGGCGAATCCCTGGATGATATCTTGCCTGAGGCCTATGCCGCTGTCAGAGAGGTCTCAGTAAGGGTCTTAGGTATGAGACATTTTGATGTACAACTCTTAGGAGGCATTGTCCTTCATCTTGGCAAAATAGCAGAGATGAAAACAGGGGAAGGTAAGACCCTGGCTGCTACCCTCCCACTATATTTAAATGGCCTTTTAGAAAATGGTAGCCACCTGGTTACAGTGAACGATTATCTTGCAAAAAGAGACGCCGAGTGGATGGGTGGAATATATCGGTCCCTCGGGATGTCTGTGGGTGTTATTGTGCATGATATGGATGATCAGAAAAGAAAGATTGCCTATAACTCTGATATAACCTATGGCACCAACAATGAATTCGGCTTTGATTACCTCAGGGACAATATGAAGTACTCATTTGAAGACTGTGTACAGAGGGACCTCCACTTTTCCATTGTAGATGAAGTAGATAGCATTCTCATTGATGAAGCTAGAACGCCCTTGATAATCTCAGGTCCCATCGAGCGCGGTGAAGACCCCTTTTATGCTACAGTAAAGCCTTCAATCATGAAGCTTAAGGAGCACCAGGATAGGGTAATTCGAACCATTCTTAATAAATCAGAAGCATTGATGAGGGAAGCTAAAGATGATGATAAAGTAATTGAATTGCTCCTTCAGGTTAAGAGAGGTAGCCCAAAGAATCCACGGTTCCTAGAGATCATTGCAAAGGAACCGGGATTAAAAAAAGGGATCGATAGAATGGAATCTTTCCTTAGATCCCAAAAGTCTCTCCCTGCCCTGGATGAAGAACTTTACTGCATTATCGAGGAGCAAGATCACAGTGCAAACTGGACAGATAAAGGGCTTAAACTATTATCTGGAGACCAACAAGACGACTTTATCATCCCTGACCTGAGCCAAGGGTTACAAGAAATCGATAACGATCCTCATTTGAACTTCAGGGAAAAGAAAAAAAGTAAAAGAGAATTAGAGGCAAAATACTCAGAGACATCTGAAAGAATGCATGCGACCCAGCAACTCATTAAGGCATACTGGCTTTTTAATAAGGATGTGGATTACGTGGTTAAGGATGGACAGGTAATAATTGTAGATGAATTTACCGGTAGACTTATGCCAGGCAGGAGATGGAGCGATGGATTACATCAGGCAATTGAGGCAAAGGAAGGCGTTAACGTGGCGGAGGAAAATCAAACCCTGGCGACCATAACCTTTCAAAATTATTTCAGGATGTATGAAAAACTTGCTGGAATGACCGGAACAGCCGATACAGAGGCCCCAGAATTCAAAAAGATCTATAACCTTGATGTATTTGTAATACCAACCCATAAAAAAATGATCAGGGATGATTATTCAGATGTTATTTACAAAACCGAAAGAGAGAAATTCAAGTCGGTTGTCGAAGAAATCAAGGGACTCCATAAAAAGGGCCGCCCTGTCCTGGTTGGTACCATATCAATCGAAAAATCAGAGATGTTGAGCAGTATGCTAAAAAAAGTTGGCATCAAACACCAGGTCTTAAATGCAAAAAATCATGAAAGAGAGGCCGAAATTGTTGCCCAAGCTGGACAAAATGGAACTGTTACCATATCCACAAATATGGCTGGTAGAGGAACTGATATAGTATTAGGAGATGGCGTGCCAGAGCTGGGTGGCCTCCATATTCTTGGCACAGCGAGGCATGAAAGCAGAAGGATTGATAATCAGTTAAGGGGACGTTCAGGTCGTCAGGGAGACCAAGGTTCATCACGGTTTTATCTCTCTTTAGAAGATGACCTCATGAGAGTCTTCGGCTCAGAAAGGATTGCCTCGGTTATGGACAGGCTTGGCATGGAAGAGGATCAACCAATAGAACACCAAATCATCTCGAGAGCTATTGAAGGAGCCCAGAAAAGGGTTGAAGGTATAAATTTCAACATCCGAAAAAATCTTCTTGAATATGACGATGTAATGAACCAACAGCGAAAGGTAATATACAGCCAGAGGAGTGAAATACTAAAGGGGGAGCACCTTAAAGAAACCATTGAGGATATGATTGACGAGTTGGTAGAAGCCGCAATTTTAGATACTATTGATCCCAAAATCTTTCCTGAAGAATGGAATTTAAGCCCACTTTCAGATTATATATATAATGTATTCGGATTCTTGTTCCAATTTTCCCAAGCACAGCTAAAGGATCTAACTCAGGAAATTTTAATAGATAAATTAAAACACCAGGTTATAGATATATATGAGAAAAAAGAGCAAGAAGCCGATCCTGAATCCTTTCTTTTTCTACAAAAAATTGCCATGTTAAGGGCAGTTGATGAGCTCTGGATGGATCACCTCCTGGCTATGGACCAGCTCAAAGAGGGTATAGGCTTAAGAGGATACGGCCAGATGGATCCTCTTAAGGAATACCAGAAAGAGGGTTATAGTATGTTCATCTCAATGGTAGAAGGAATTAAAGAAAATACACTCAGAACACTTTTTAGGATTCGGGTCGCACCCCAGGAACGGCCCTCCATTGCTGTTCCCAAAAAGGAAATAGTTCTCAGTCATGGAGGCAATGGTGGCAGTTCACCAGTCAAACGGAAAACACCTAAGGTAGGGAGAAATGATCCCTGTCCATGCGGGAGCGGGAAAAAATATAAGCGCTGCTGTGGTAGATGAAAAAAGATAATAACTATTCAGTTCCAGGGTTTCTCGCCTCTGCCGTTTCTGCTGGCCTCAATAAAACCGGTACGTTGGATCTTTGTTTGATCTTTTCCCAAAAGAAGGCAGTAGCAGCAGGGGTATTCACAACTAATAAGGTTAAGGCTGCCCCTGTTCTGTTGAGTCAGGAAAGGATAAAAAAAGGTTTTTTAAGGGCAGTTATTGCTAATACGGGTTATGCTAATGCCTGTACTGGCACTCAAGGACTACATGATTCCATTCAAACAGCGGATATGGCTTCCAAGGAATTAGGGATCTCTCCAGAGGAAACAGTTGTTGCCTCAACAGGGGTCATTGGAGCTTATCTTCCATGCAATCTGATAGAAAAGGCCCTTCCAAATCTGGTGAAAAATCTATCCTCTAATGGTTTTAAATCTGTTGCTAAGGCATTAATGACTACAGACTCATTTCCAAAAATGAGTTACTTTGAAGGGCGAGCTCAGGGAAATCCCTTTCACTTATTAGGAATTGCTAAAGGTGCAGGTATGATCATGCCGGATATGGCAACAATGCTATCTTTTCTGCTTACAGACATAAATATTGATTTCCAGACCTTATGGCCTATCTTTCGATCAGCCGTGGAGTGCACCTTCAACCGGATCACCGTAGATGGAGAGACCAGCACCAATGATATGGTTCTAATTATGGCTAATGGGATTGCAGGAAACAGAAGATTAACTAAGCCAGACATAAAGGAATTTGAAAGGGGCTTAACAGATGTTATGGGGGAGTTAGCTTATATGATTGCCAAGGACGGCGAGGGTGCTACCAAGACAGTTATAATTGATGTAAAGGGAGCAGCATCAAAAGATGATGCAAATACAGCCGCAAGAGTTGTTGGCAACTCTAATCTTGTCAAAACCACTATCTTTGGCCAGGATCCTAACTGGGGCCGTATCATGGCTGCCCTTGGTAGGGCTGGAATTAAGATGGAGGAAAATAAGGTTCAGATCTGGATAGATGGGATCAAGGTAGTAGATGGCGGTCTAATGACCAGTGAAAAAGAAGAAAGAAAAGCAGCTGAAAGAATGAAAAAGGAACAAATAACAATTACTATCCACCTGAATCAAGGAAGATGGAAAGATAGGATAATAACCTGTGATCTTACATATGATTATATAAGGATTAATGCCGGATATAGAACCTGAAGTGCCTAAGGGTTGTCATTAGTCATTTGTCATTAGTCATTAACACAACAAACTTAAGAAACTCAACAAACACAATAAACCCAATGATAGATAATCAACAAACAACCTTTGTGACAGGAGCAGCTGGTTTTATTGGCTTTCACACAGCAAGATCACTGCTTGAAAAGGGTGATAGTGTAATCGGAATAGACAACCTCAATGCCTATTACGATGTCTCATTAAAAAAGGCCAGACTGGAACAGCTAATTGCTCATCATAATTTCACTTTCTATCATAAAGATATTAACAATCTTGATGCCCTTAAAAAGATATTCTCTAATAACCACATGGATAGGATCTGTAACTTGGCAGCCCAGGCCGGCGTGAGATACTCAATGCAAAATCCCTTTACCTATCAGGAAAGTAATATAAAAGGCTTTCTTAACCTATTAGAGATGGCCCGACAATTCCCTGTAAACAACTTCGTTTTTGCCTCCTCATCGTCTGTTTATGGTAATAATAAAAAGCTGCCTTTTAGCGTTGAAGACAATGTTGATACCCCAATCTCCCTTTATGCAGCAACCAAAAGATCTGACGAGTTGATGGCGTTCACATACAGCCATCTTTTTAACATCCCTTTAACCGGACTCCGTTATTTCACAGTTTATGGGCCATGGGGAAGACCGGATATGGCACTTTTTATTTTTACCAGGGCCATACTGAATGAGATGCCCATAGATATCTATAATTTTGGAAAAATGAAAAGGGATTTTACCTATGTTGATGATATTGTAGATGGAACCATCTCAGCCCTAAATAGCCCCTTTAGATATGAAATATTTAATCTTGGTAATTCAAAGACCGTGCAACTGATGGAACTTATTAAAATTATCGAGGAAGAATTGGGGATAGAGGCAAAGAAAAACTTCCTTCCTCTTCAGCCTGGTGATGTTCCTGAAACATATGCTGATATAAAAAAGACAAAAAAGATGTTGGGTTATAATCCCAAAACTTCAATAAGAACCGGAATTATAAAATTCCTTAATTGGTATCGCGATTATTATAAAATAGGCTAACTAAAAAAATTATACCAATACAATAAACCCAAAACCCTTTAACTCTTTCATATATTACGCTTGCTCACTTAAAAAACTTTTTTATTTTCTTCTGCAAGTGTGTTATAAAGCGCTAATTTTTTTAATCCTTTGATATTGGGATTAGCGAAAAAACCTCTAAAATTTAAAAATGCTGTAAGTTTTTAATTAAAATTAGTAAACTCTTTGTCTATTTTTCTGCTTCTTATCATTTGATTGACTTTAAAGTTTAAAGATAGTATGTTGCTCGAAATTTATGTAAAATTCCTTGTATCTGGCTGAAACAGAGCATGTAAAGGCAAAGATATTAAAGTGGGAAAAGTACCCAAAATAATTATAGTAATAGTAATAAGCCTTTTTCTTGTAGCCTTCTTTTTAGGTATATACATAACAATTGATGAAAAAATACCCAACAATGCAGTAGTTGTTGTAACATTGGAAGATAAACTCTGTCATTCTATTCACTTTGATTATATTTGCGTTGCTCGCAAAACAGCCAAGACAATGGTCTGTTCTGAGGCAAAGGAGAAGGGTTTCAAATTAAACTCCCATTGTCAAAATCTTGGCTATTTTAGGGGTAACAGACTTTTTCTTTACCAATATATCCTCTCAAAGTTTGGGATACAATATAACAGCCGCTGGGATATGAACGGCAACTGGCTATGGTGAAGACCAAATCACCAACCCATGGCTCCTCCATGATATTATCCAATAAAAACGAATAAGATAACTTCTTGACTTACTTCTTATTTTTTAGTTAAAATCCATATCTACCAAAATATTAACCATAGTAAACCTACCAGCATCAGGGCTGAAGGGTGAGATAGTTATGCAATTTGCATTCTTTGGAACATCCGATATAGGCCGTCATCGTAAATATAACGAAGATAGTTATCTTTGTAATCCAAAAGAAAAATTATTTCTGATTGCAGACGGAATAGGTGGGCAAGCCGCTGGTGAAATAGCCAGCAAGCTTGCGATTAGAAACATAGAAGAATTTGTTGTTCGATCACATTCAGAAGATATAACCTGGCCTATACCTTACAGACAGGAGTTTACGTTAGATCAAAACAGTCTCCTTGCTGGAACCACTCTGGCCAACCGCAAGGTACGCGAGCTTGCAAATCAGAATCCTTCAATGAAAGGGATGGGGACAACCCTTGTTGGGGTCATTATTAAAGGAAATCTACTAGCTATTTTAAATATAGGAGATAGTCGATTATATAGGATTAGGGGTGGTGAGATAGAGCAAATCACCCAGGACCACACTGTGGCGGGAGAACAGGAAAAGCTGGGACTCCTGACTAAAGAAGAGGCCTCTAATCATCCCCAGAAACATATTCTTACGAGTGCCCTTGGGATTGAAGTTATGGAAAATCTTAGAATAGACCTTTCCCTTGTTGATATACTTAAAAAAGATCTATACCTTATGTGTTCCGATGGATTGAATGATATGCTTAGTGATAAAGAAATACTGGCAATAATTAACTCTGATGAAAACAGGTCCCTTGAAAAGATTAGCCTTTCATTGATTCAACAGGCCAATCTTGCTGGGGGGCGAGACAATATAACTATTATTCTGCTATCTTTTTATTAAAAATATTTCAAAAGATGATATGCCAAGCTTAGATATCACAACCTATGGTGGCCGAAGGTATAGCCTTCAAATCAAAAAAGAAAAAATTACCATAGGCAGAAGTCCCGACAACAATCTTATCCTTTCTGAAAAAAGCATCTCCCGTCACCATGCTGAGATAAAAAAAATGAAAGACGGCTACCTTCTAGCCGACCTCGGAAGTTATAATGGTACAAAGGTCAATGAAAAGTCGATTCAGGGCGTCCTCCTAAAACACAACGATAAAATAAAAATCGGCCTAACAAGCCTGATCTTCCTGGCCAGAAAAAAGGATGAATTATCCCTCGAGGACCCCCTTGTCCTAACCATAGATAGTGATTATGAAAAAGAGCATAAAGAGGTACTAAAAAGCCTCTCAGATAGTGGTGCTATTGACTCTAAGGAGCTGTTAGTTTCTTTAGAAGCTATGAAAACCCCAAAAGAAGCTGCTATTTCTGCCCTTCCAGAAGAGACTCAGGCTGAATTAGAGAGAAGGAACAAGGTGCTCTTTGTGCTTTACGAAATCAGTCGCCAGTTAAACACCATCCATGATTTTAGAGAACTCCTGAAAATAATAATGGATCTTATCTTTATGGTAATTAGTGCTGATTACGGTTTTTTGGTTCTTATTGGAGATGGAACAGAAGATCAACTCATTCCGGTGGTAGTCAAATATAGAAGCAACCAAGAAAAAAATAAGAGGAAATTAAAGGCTAGCCAAACCTTAATTCATAAAGTAATACATGGTAAAGTTGCTATATTAACATCAAACGCTATGGCCGATTCTCGATTTGATGGTGCCAAAAGCCTCTTTATCCAGAAAATCAGATCAGCTATTTGTGTGCCACTTTGGAGAAAAGACAAAATTATTGGTGTTATTCAACTCGACAGTATAAGATTTGATAACCAATTTAACCAGGATGATCTCGAGCTACTTAAGGCCATTGGAAGTCAGATGGCCATGATAATTGAACAGGCCAGTCTTAATGAGCAGATAAGGGAAGAAGAGATAATGAGAAGCCGTCTAGAGAGATTTCACTCTCCCCAGGTAATTGAAATGATCTTAAAAGGAAGTCAAGAGACCAAAGATAACGTGATGGAGCCAAAGGATCTAACAGCCACTATACTCTTTACAGATATTATTGACTTTACCCAGCTCGCGGAACGAATTTCTCCTCGAGAAACAAATATAGTTCTGAATCAATATTTTTCAACAATGACAGATATTGTCTTCAGCTACGATGGCACCCTTGATAAGTATATAGGCGATGGACTGATGGCTGTTTTTGGAGCCCCAATGGAAAGAGAAGACGATGCGGAAAGGGCAATTCTGGCTGCCAAAGAAATGAAAAGCCAACTGGCAGTAATGATGACCGAAAAAGGAGGCCATAGAAAAAAATTTGATATACGGATAGGAATAAATACCGGGAGGGTGGTTGCCGGAAATATTGGTTCTCCCAAGCGGATGGACTACACCGTTATAGGAGACCCAGTCAATACTGCCTCAAGATTAGAATCAATTGCCAAGCCGAATCAGATTCTTATAGGAGAGGAAACATACAGGGCTGTGAAAGATAAATTCAAAATAAGAAAAATTGGTCCAAAAAAGGTTAAAGGAAAAAGAGCGGATATTATGGTTTATGAAATTATTTAGAGTCAAAAAATTTCCTTTTACTACCTGATTATTCCTTCTTAAGATCCTCTATGTCCTTTTTAAGGCCTTTGACCTCTTCCTTTAGCTCACTTGTATCAAGTTCTTCATCAAATTTCTCTATATCTTTTTTTCGAATATAGGTAGCAATGTTTTTTCTTAATAAGGCATATTCATCATTCATGCTTTTTAGCTTTTCCTTGGCATCTATTGCCTCTCGCTCTAATTCCTTCATTCTCAATGCAAGATCGGTTATATCTATATTGACAACTACACATTCCTTGGATTTCCCATCGATGCTCTGAACAGGATAGACCCTTGCCAGAACATGCACGGGTTCCCCCTGAGCCGAATAATATTTCCATTCTTCTCCATTAAATGATTCCCCTTTAAAGACCCTTATTATTGTTTCTCTAAATGGTCGTCTTGTAGATTTTGAAACAAAGGTCAAAGGGTTGTTTCCAATCATCTTAGAGGAAGGGTAACCAAAATTTTCTTCACACGCCTTATTCCAGAAGCTAATCTTACCTTTAGAGTCTATCTTATAAATAGCATTCGATGGCGATCCAACTGCCTGGCCACGATTATCATATACGCTATAAGTTTCCCCTTGCACATTAGTAACATCCTGCATTATTTGTATAGCCCCTTTAATTGATCCATTGATGTCAAGAATCGGGGCAACTGCTACAATTGCCTGAATACCCTCTTTTATGTCAGGAAGAGGAACACCCACCTCAAAGAACCCGCTATCTGTCTTTGATACGATTGAGCCGGAAAATTTATCTATTATAGTATCTGGGTCCTCTATCATAATATCAGCTAGACTCCGTTGCCTATCAACGCATAAAGAGGCAGGAACCTTCTTTCCAATTATTTCCTCTGTAGGTACACCTGTCATCTGCTGGCATGCACGATTCCACTGAATCACCCTATGTTCTACATCCACTACAAAGGTAGGGAGAGGAGATTTCTCGACAAGAGTGTCAATGTAGTTCTTTGACTCTACAAGGGTCCTGGATCTGACCTGTTCTCTGTCGAGGACATCAGTCTTTTCCTTTTCATACATGAAGGCAATTAAAAGAATAACCAAAAGGCCCGATAAATATGCGCCCAGGGAATAAATAGGTGAAATATCAGGGGGTATGAGATTTGGAAACTTGTAACCGCTCCTAAATAGATAAACTGCAACACCCGTTTCAAAAAATATTAAAGTCCCCCAGATAGTTCCCCATAGATATCCTGTAATGAAAACAGCCATAAGGATAAGGACAGCATTCCATATCCAGGATAAAAGGATTAAACCTCCTTCGCTCATTGCCCCAGTATTCCACCTAGTAATCAAAAAAGTAGCCCATAGGACAAAAAAGGCATAATTTCCAGCTACAATAAGATTTTTGGTCAGCCTTAGAAGAATCAGGGCCGAGATCGCTAATATACCGGCACCAATGGTAGTATAAAAGAGAAGATCTGCCTTGATGTTAAAATAAAACAGGCCAAGGAAAAGGGAAAGAAGAATAAGGATACATAGAAATGTATTGAGGGATTTAAATTTCGTTATTCTTTCTAAATCCGGAGATTTTATTCCACACGTAATAAAATTGTTAAATAGAGATTTGAGGCTCATAATTGCTACTAAATAGGCTTGCTGATGAAAAGAGTAAAAGGGTTAATAATGAGATTCTCAAGAGACATTCCTTCATCATTAGGAACATAAACAGAAATATAACAATTTAACTTACAAATAATAAGGTAAAAACGAAAATAGTATTAAAATATCGTAATCTTCCCTTCACGGTCGACAATTCCATTTATTTCCTTAACCCCGTCTTTAAAAAGGTTGAAAGAGGCCGAGATGGTAACTTGACAAAAGCCATCAGCCGTTGCTGGAAAGGTTTGAATTTGAAAGTTGAGATTGTGACCGACGGGAATAGGGACATTGAGTGCATCTTTGACATCTTGTATCTCTTGCTTGGTAGGAGGATCATTCTTAAATATATCTATACTTGTACCATCTTCTGGAAAAAATTTTTCATTCTCCAGAAAATACATGATCTCGGCATCAAGAATCCTTTTTAGCATAAGAGCAGCCTCAGATCCATAGGCCCTCTGTTGATATATATTTAAGATTGGCATTGCTGTGGCACCTAAAATTCCCAAAATGGCAACCACAACCATTAACTCAATAAGCGTAAAACCAGCATGTCTTCTCATTTCATTTAGGCTCCTCCGCTCGATGGCCGGGTATACTCAATACCTTTTGGTGATAGAATAACATTCATCTCCCCTGCCTTAGGATTTGCCACAGACAAGCGGTAGCCTGCCTCGGGATCCCTCTGATAAGATAATTTCTCCAAATGAAAAAGTTCATCCTTTCTTAATGATAGATATTTAGGAACAAGATTGGATAGTTTTTCAGGGTATTTATCTCCTTCATAATGTGCATAACGCTTGATAGCCCCATCAACCATAAACAATAGTACCCTTCCCTTTTTAGCAAAATCAATCTTTCTGGGAGGTGCAGGCTGACCACCAAAGATAATTACTCCCCACATCACCAGGATCAACATAGATGAAATAATGACAAAATACTGAAAGGGACCCTTTTTTTTCTTTTTTTTATCTTCCTTCTCTGTAAGCTTTCCCTGCTTGTCTTTTATAGATGTACCGACTTCAGAGACAGAGTGAAGCATGGCACACTGAAAACAGTAATATTCGCCAGATCTCGACTCTTCACCGCATTCCTTGCACAGTGGCGCATTACAACTTGCACAAAAAAATTCTGCTTCCCTCTTAGGGTGATATTTACACTTCATGAAAATTCCTCTTCTAAATAAGGCATATTTTTTATAGCTATTATTTTAAGGTAAAGGTAAGAAAAGATAAAGGAATAGTCAAGAAATAAATCTTTTTAGGTATGTTGAGCAAATTTTTAACTTTCAGGCTTCAAGCTATTTCCACAATAAGGACAGGCAACCCAATCTGGCTGTACTATCCGCTTGCAAGAAGTACAGGTAGGAATTATAGGTTTTTTGCAATAGGGGCAGTCCTTGAAATCTAAGCTAACGGTTTTTCCACAATGAGGGCAAATGGTGGTCAATTCCTCCTTTTCGTGTACCGCTTTCAGTACCTCTTCTATGGTTGTTATTCCCATTTCTATCTTTTTCATTCCACTAATCCCGAGGGTGGTCATCCCCATTGCCATGGCTGCTTCCCTCAAAGTATCGGCCGTTGCAGAGGACTGAATGAGTTCTCTTATTTTAGGACCAATAATCATCATCTCTTCAATAGCCGTTCGCCCTCTGAAACCAGTATTATTGCAATTAGGGCACCCTGCCCCCCTGTAGAATTTAAAGGGAAGATCATTTTGATCCAGATTTAGTCTGGCCAGGGAATCTTGAGCAGGCAAATACTCCTCCCTACAATCCTCACATATGGTTCTTACCAGCCGTTGTGCAACAATTCCAACTACAGAAGAAGCAATAAGATATGGCGGGATACCTATATCTATGAGACGAGTAACTGCCGCAGGAGCATCGTTTGTATGGAGGGTTGAAAGAACCAGATGTCCAGTCATGGAGGCCTGAACAGCTATCTCAGCCGTCTCTTCATCTCTTATCTCACCTATCATAATCACATTGGGATCCTGTCTTAAAATCGAGCGCAGAATAAAGGGAAATGAAAGGCCAACCTTCTCGTTTATCTGTACCTGGTTGACACCAGACAACTCATATTCTACAGGATCCTCAACAGAAATGATATTTACCTCTTCCGACTTTATCTCCCGCATACATGCATAAAGGGTTGAGGTTTTTCCACTTCCTGTAGGGCCTGTAATCAAAACCATGCCCTGGGGACGATGGATAAAATTCGTTATTATTTTCAGATTCTTCTGGCTTAATCCAAGTTGATCCACTGAGAGAAATGCTTCTTCTTTGTTCAAGATTCTTATAACAGCCTTTTCACCATAATAAGTAGGAAGTGTCGATACTCTCAGATCTACAGATACATTTTTTGCCTTTACCTTTATCCTCCCATCCTGGGGAAGCCTCCTCTCTGCTATATTCAAACCCGCCAATACCTTTATGCGCGAGATAATAATAGGTTGAGTCCATTTCGGGAGCTTGATAGAATCCTTTAGTACACCATCAATGCGATTTCTAACTCTTACATGATTTTCCTGTGCCTCAATATGAACATCACTTGATCCACTCTTAATAGCATTCCTGATTATAAGATCAACCATTTTTATAAAAGGTGAATCCTTGAAAGATTCAAAATCCGCTTCTTCATCCACTTTCTTTTCTTCTTCGGGAAGAAACTCCATGAGGCCAGTATCTTCCACAAATTCATCAGCAACGTCCCTAATTGTTCTTTCCGGATGGTAGTGTCTTTGAAGCTTGTCTATTATCTGGCTTCGTGTAGAAATAGCCGGCTGGATATTGTAACCAGTTATAAACTGGAGATCTTTCATTATATTCAGATCAAGAGGATCAGCCATGGCAACATCAAGTATATTATTTTTCATAGATAGAGGAACACATACAAACTTCTGACAAACCTCCTCAGGTAGACAGTCAATAACTTCATTTTTAATAGAATAGTCTATAAGATCAATGAAGGGAATCTTAAGTTGCATAGCCAGAGCAAAGGCCATTTCCTCTTCTGAAATGATCTTCATATCAATTAGGGCCTCGCCTAATCTTTTCCCAGTTTCCTTCTGAACCTCTAAAGCATCCTTTAGTTTATCAATAGTTAAAAGACCTGATTCTATTAATAATTCTCCTAATTTACGTCGGGAGACAAAATTATCCTTATGTGTTTTATTCTTGGTTTGAATTGAGGCAGTATCTGCCATAGATCGTAGCCTTATTTGTATTTTAACCTTTAAAAAGCAATCTATCCAATTTTGTATATCATCGTTTAAACATTATTTCAACTCAATAAAAAATAATATAATCAATACCAAGGCTTTTCTTTGACATATAGGTATTAATTTGATATAAAATTCGATTAATTTTAAGTTGCTTAAATTATTTTTAAAAAATATATTAAGTTAGATAAATAGAATTATGGTTACAGATTATCAACTAAAATATCCAAAATAATAATAACATTTAATTTCATGAACGAAAGCGACAAAAAAACAAATTTGCTTATAGGCTCACTCATAGTGGTCATTTGTATTTACCTGTCTTTTATGAGCTTTCCCTTTTTTGAGTCACTTGAAAAGGTAATTTACGAGATCGAAATGCGGCTCGATACACCCCGTAACCCTGGTGAAAGCAAAGTAGCTATTGTAAATATTGATGATAAAAGTATCAATAAACTTGGCAAATGGCCCTGGCCAAGGCATATCATAGCTGAGATGATCAAAATCTTAAAAAGTAATGGGGCAAAGCTTATTGGCATAGAGATGGTCTTTAGCGAAAAAGAACAAAATCTAGGCATCGAAGAGATAAAAAAACTTTACTCTAAAATCCTGAATCGAGAAAAAGTTTACACCACAGGAGAAAAACACACATGGATACTTGCTGAGTTGGAGGAGATTGAAAAACGCCTGGATAACGATAAAGTCCTATCACAAACAGTGAAAAATACTGGAAATATAATCCTTCCAGTTATTGGCGAATTTGGAAAATATAGAACTGAATTAATAATTGCACCTGAATCATTCCTGAATATCAGCACATTGAAAAAAGATAGCATTAATATTGAAGACCAAACACCTGTCAAAGAATTAACTACTCCGTTTAATGAGCTATCAAAAAGCAGTCATGCTCTAGGACACACAAACCTATCCCCTAATAAACTAAGGGTGGGCCAAGTCCATATACCTTTTATCAATTATAGAGGACATATAATACCCTCTATGCCTTTACGTCTTGCCCTTGACTACCTAAATAAGCATCCTGAACAGGTAATAATTAAAGGGTCTGGAATTAAACTCGGAGAAGAAATTATTCCAACCAGCAAGGGGGAAATGCTCATCAAATTTAAAGGTGGAAGACGATCCTTTCCATATTATTCATTTATAGATATCTTAAATGTTAAAAAGGTCCCAGCTGTATTTGATGGCAAAATTGTCCTCATTGGCTTTACAGCCAAAGGAAGTGCTTCGGTTAACACACCGGTAGACCCTTATATGCCACAGGTAGAATTTATGGCCAACGTAATCGATGATTTTTTACATGGACGTTTTCTTAAACGCTCAAATGTAATGCTATATCTGGAGGTCTTTATCTTAGTGCTACTTGGACTGGCATCCTCATTCTTCCAATCCCGTTTCAGTTATTTAAACCGAACCGCATTCACAGCCGGGTTGATCTTTCTTGTCTTTTTAACCAGTGCCACCTTTTTTATATCATTTGATATATGGTTTAAAAGCATTTATATCCTTCTCTCTCTGACAACTATCTATGTTGTAATTATGGGAAAAGACTTTCTATATATTCACAAGACCGGTTTATCAAAGGAGGCTATAGAAACTAACCGAATGCTTGGTATTAGCCTTCAAAGCCAGGGGTTGCTTGATCTGGCCTTTGAAAAATTCAGAAAATGTCCTCTCGACGATGAACTGAGGGATGTTATCTACAATCTTGGGCTTGATTACGAACGAAAGAGAATGATTAATAAGGCTATTTCTATCTATGAATACATTAACAAGAAAGACAAAGGTTTTAGGGACTTAACTGAACGTATACCAAAATTAAAAAAGGTGATCAGTTCTCTACCATTAGGTGCCTATCAAGGAAAAAAGGAAGATAAAATAGTTGTTTCAGATGACCTAGAAGTTAAGCCCACTGTCGGAAGATACGAAATACTAATGGAGTTGGGTCGGGGGGCAATGGGTACTGTTTACAAAGGGAGAGATCCTAAAATCAATCGCCTCTTGGCAATTAAGACAATCCGTTTCTCAGATGAATTTGAAGATGATCAGCTAAAGGAGATAAAAGAGCGCTTCTTTACAGAGGCCGAGTTAGCAGGAAAACTCTCACACCCCGGAATCGTTGCCATACACGATATAGGAGAAGACTATGATCTTACTTATATGGCCATGGAATTCTTAGACGGGGAGGACCTAGAGAAATACTGTAAGAAAGGATCGCTCCTTCCAATTAGAAAACTACTAGATATTATAGCTGAAACAGCAGATGCCTTAGAATATGCACACAACAATGGTGTAATTCACAGGGATATAAAACCAGCAAATATAATGCTATTAAAAAATGGCAGAGTAAAGGTAACTGATTTTGGGATAGCAAAGTCAATGTCTGCCTCAAAAACCAGAAGTGGAATAATACTCGGTACACCTAACTATATGGCACCAGAACAGATTATGGGTCGCCAGATAGACGCTCGATCGGATATATTCTCTCTGGGTGTTGTGTTCTTTCAGCTCCTAACAGGAGATTTGCCATTCCGTGGGGACAACCTGAACAGCCTTTTTTACAAAGTTACCCAAGTTAAGCATCCCTCACCTAGTAAAATAAATCCAAAGGTTATAAAACCGTGTGAGCAGATACTTGATAAAGCATTAGCTAAAAACCCGGATCATAGATTTCAGAAGGCTAGTGATCTTGCTAAGTATTTAAGAATTTTGGCTAATAAAATTGATACCCTGAGGGTGAAAAAAAAATAAAGAAAATAATAGTTGTGAAGAATTAAGGAGAAAAATTGAAAATCACAGCTGCTGGACTTTCTGATGTTGGCCTTAAGAGGGAAAGTAACGAGGATTACCTTACGATAGACAATTCTACTGGATTATATATAGTGGCTGATGGTATGGGAGGGCATCAGGCTGGAGAGGTTGCCAGCAGGGTTGCCGTACAGATAATCCAGAAAAACGTTAACAATTGGATAACTAAGAACAGTCCTATGGTTGACTTATTCGACTTTCCGGACATGACCCTGAGCCAAAGAGGTAATTATATATCAAGTAGCATAAAATTAGCTAACAGGGTTATTTATGAAATGTCTCAAGAATATACAGAATACAAGGGCATGGGGACAACGATTGTAATCTTGGCAATAATGCCCTCTACTATAATTGCAGCTAACGTGGGCGATAGCAGGATCTATCTTATAAGAGGAGATACAATGGAACCTCTTTCTAAGGAACATAGCATGGTAGCCGAACAGTTAGAGATGGGTCTGATATCTGAGGAAGAAGCAAAAATTTCTCCTTTAAGACATATACTTACGAGGAATCTGGGTTCAACAGGTATAGTTGATGCAGATGTTTTCGAAATTGAGCACATAAATAATGACCGTTTTTTACTCTGCACTGATGGGCTGACAGATCTTGTATCAGACGATGAGATACTAAGCATTATCAAAAATGGAAATGACCCTGATTATATCTGTCAGCAACTCGTTTCTGAAGCTAATAAGAGGGGTGGTTATGATAATATCACTGTCTCTTTGATATGTTTAAATGAACAAAATGATGAAAAGCAGGGAATCATAAGAAGATTTGGAACCTTTTTAAAAAATAAAAAATGAGCTTATGTTTTTCTTATTAACCACAAAAAGGGGCATATGTTATGGCACGGGTTATATTAGTATTTAATAAAAAAGTGATTAAAGAGTATCCTTTTGCCAAAGATAGCATGACCATCGGGCGGGATGAAGTAAATGATATTGTAATCGATAATCTGGCGGTATCCGGTCACCATGCTAGGATAGACAAAACCGGAGATACCTATATCCTTACCGACTTACAAAGTACAAACGGAACCTTTGTTAATGATAAGAAAATTACCTCTCATAAATTGCTGCATAAGGATAAAGTAATTATTGGCAAACATCTCCTTTTCTTTGCTATGTCAAAGCAGGAACAAGCCAAAGCTAAAGATGGAGAGCTTGATAAGACCATGATCCTTGACACAGCCAGGCAAAAGGAGCTATTAGAGAAACAGGCTGAAAAAAAGGCCATGGCTGTACCCGCTCAAAAAGGTAAACTTGGTATCATAACCTTCATCGACGGTTCCGGTGAAGGCGAAATTCAACTGACGAAAAAACTAACCAAGATAGGCAAAGCTGAAACGTCGGAAATAAGGCTCGGTGGTGTGTTCATGCCTCCTACAGCAGCTACTATCAGTCGCAGACCAAATGGTTATGCTATTTCATCCACTGGTGGGAGAACAAAGGTAAAAGTAAATGATCAGGTGATAAAAGAAAGCCATTACCTGAAGGATTTTGATACAATTGAAATAGGATCATACAAATTCCAATTCTATAGCCAGGATAGTAAAGATGCAAAATAAAATAAGTAGAAAAAATAGAGTAAAAATAAATATACTTTATTTAATTATTGCTATCCTTCTTTCTTCCCCTTTTTATTTAGAGGCATCTGAAAGGCAATCTATCAAGGTTAAAGCAGATGACTCGATAAGTTTCCTTAGCTTCAAAATTTATGGCAGATTCCACCCTGAAATGCTTAAACAATTCTCAAAAATTAATCCCCATGTTAAAGATTGGAATAATCTTACTGTAGGAACAGAAATAAAATTTCTAACCGAAAAAGAAATGAATAGCATTATTCCAGAGCAAAAAAAAGAAGTGATAATTATAACCTTTTTGAAACATCCAGTAAAAATTAAAAAGGGTGCCAAAGGTCCTCATAAAAGAGCTCTATTAAATATGATCCTTGATTCAAAAGATTGTATAGAGGTAAGAAGTGGTGGCAGCGTAGAATTAATGATGAGCTATGGAAGGGTCATCAGGCTAAATGAGGGCTCAACCTTAAAAATTGGTACCTTAAAGAGGGATGAGAAAAAAAAATCAGTTGTAGGAAAATTCAAACTCTTTCTTGGAAGGCTCTGGGGAAAGGTATTAAAGGCTCGATCTTATAGAAAAAAAGAGATGTACGTGTCCACGCCAACACTCGTAGCTGGTGTCAGAGGGACAGCATATGACCTAAAATTAAAGCGTGACCAGTCCACAATCATCAAGGTTTTTGAAGGAGAGGTTGAAATATATAATCCTTTACAAAAAATGCCCGAATCCGGAGTTATTAAGGATTTTAAAAAACCACATAGGGTTAAAGGCCCCCACAGAATCACCGAAAAAGAATGGAATGAGATCCTTCTCAGGCAATACCAACAAGTAATTGTTACAAAAGAGGGCATTAGCGAACCTATTATATTCGACTACGAAAAGGAAAGGCAAACTGAATGGATAAAATGGAATGAAGAGAGGGATCTAAGATTAAGTGAAAGGGAGACCTAATAAAGGCTAACTTTACTTCCCTGGCACACCTAAAGATTTAAGTCTTTTATCTGTCATTTCCTTTAATCTTGTTTCTATCTGGTGTTCTGAAAAGGTCTTCTGACAGTGTGTGCATTGGTAGATTTCTTCTACGACCTCATCATATATAAGATTATCTGAAAAATTTACTCTTCGGAACTGGGTAGAAAAATTATAGATCTGAATAAAATTTTTATTCTTACATTTATCACACAAAAAATAATCCTTGATAGTATTCATTAGTGCCCCCAAAAAAGCATCTCTCTCTTGCGATCAGGTAAATTCTCTTACCCAATTTAGTCTACTTTGTCAAAGAAAATATGGTTAATGGTCTTCTCTAATTGACAATTATAGAAAAAATTTATCTTTATTTGTGTTTATTGAATTAACTTTAGCTCACTTTGAAATTTAGGGATTAAAAATATAATTATCTTCTTGAATGATGATTTTTCTTGTGTTAAAAGGAACAAAATTAACATCCTTTTAATAATAAGACAAAGGTTAAGGAGGGAAAAATGGCGGCTTTAATTGGTGGCTTGGTATCTTTGGTTTTGGGGGTTATAGGAATTATTATCTTTTGGGGATATTTTGTTAAGGCCTTAGCAGCTGGAATACCTGCTCTACTTATCTTGGGTGGTGCCTTAGCCACATATCTTGGCATTGAAGAATGGAAAGATAAAAAAAGTGCCCAGAATTTCACCGAAGAACCTGATACAAGCAAGCTAAAGGAAGAGGTAGAAAGTCTGAAAAAAGAGGTAGAGGATCTTAAAAAAGAAGAATAATTTGATTCCTCATTTAAGATATATTGGAATCAGTTTAAATCTTCAACTCTTGAAAATCTCCAATTCATTAAAAAAGTAAGCAATCTCAAATGCAGCACTTTGGGGGCTATCTGATCCATGAACAACATTTTTTTCAATATTTGTTGCATAATCATGTCTAATAGTGCCTTTAGCGGCCTCCTTATGGTTGGTAGCCCCCATTAATTTCCTATAGACATTAATAGCATCTTTACCCTCCAAGACCATGGCCACACACGGTCCGGAAGACATGAAATCAGTAACACTTTCATAAAATGGTTTGCCAGCATGTACTCTGTAAAAACCTTTAGCCTGCTCTTTTGTCATCCAGATCATTTTAACAGCTAGAATACTTAGGTCTTCTTTTTCTAATCGCCTGATTATCTCACCTATAAAACCTCTGGCCACACCATCTGGTTTAATTATAGCTAATGTCCTTTCCATTCTAATATCCTCCTCACAATAATGTATGTCATTTGTCAATAGGCATTTGTCACTGGATTAAAAAAAAATAGTCAGGGAATTCCATATTTTACAAATGACTAATGACCAGTGACGTACCTATAATTCAGCCTGACCCCACATATCTCATAAATAAAAGATCAGTCAAGCAAAAAGCTGTATACTGTCAGATACAATACTAAAATTGTCTTGCAGCATATTTGGGTACTGTGCTATAAAATCATTTCCAAATTTGGGTTAGTAGAAAATCGCAGCAAATTCAACATATCAATAAGGAGGATTGAATAGTGGAAGAAGAAAGAGAAATTATGGAAGTAGACGTACTCTTTGTAGGTGGTGGTATTGCCAGTCTGAGTGGTGCCTTTCATCTCTCGAATCTCATAAAGGAACACAATAATAAGGTGGAGCAAGAAGGAAAAGGGGAAAGGTTTGATGAAATAATGATTGCACTGCTCGAAAAAGGTACCGATATAGGCTCCCATAGTATTTCTGGGGCTATTATGGATCCTGTTGCCCTCAAAGAGCTTATCCCTGACTTTCTGGAAAAAGGTGCACCACTTGAAGGTGAGATTAAAAAAGAGGAGGTCTCCCTGTTAACCAAGAAAGGTCGAATTAAGTCTCCTATAACACCTCCTCCTCTCAATAACCATGGGAATTATATTGTCTCACTTTCAAAGGTGACTAACTGGCTCGGTAATTTGGTCGAGGAAAATGGCGTTGATATCTTCCCTGGATTCGCAGGAACAGAGATACTCTATGAAGGCAACAGAGTTATTGGAGTGAGGACAGGTGACAAAGGAATAGATCCAGATGGTAATAAGAAAGCAAACTTTGAACCAGGAATTGATTTACATGCCAAGGTCACTGTGTTTGGGGAAGGCACAAGAGGGAGCCTAACCAAGGGCCTTATAAAAAAATTGAACTTAGACAAAGGCAAAAGTCCACAGACCTATGTAGTTGGAGTAAAAGAGGTTTGGGAAATTCCAGAGGAAAGATTTGAGCCAGGACAAGTTTTCCATAGCATGGGTTACCCCCTTAAAACTAACACATATGGCGGAGGTTTCATCTACGGAATGAAAAATAACATGGTCTCAATTGGCCTTTTGACTGGACTGGACTGTGAAGACCCATTCCTGGATCCCCATCTTGAATTTCAAAAGTTCAAACTCCATCCTTTCGTTGCTGAGATATTAAAAGACAGCAAACTTGTCCAATATGGAGCAAAAACAGCTCCAGTTGGAGGATACTTTTCTATTCCAAAAATAGCATTTGATGGAGGAGTTATTATTGGAGATTCAGCCAGCCTATTTATCAGCCAAAAGATCAAAGGGATTCACATTGCTATGAAATCAGGTATGCTTGCCGCTGAAACGATCTTGGAGGCACTTTTAAAAAATGATTTCTCTTCTGCCCAGCTTGAGCGATACCAAACATCCCTCTATAAAAGCTACATAGGCAAAGAACTTTACAAGATAAGGAATTTTCATCAAGCATTCCAGAGGGGTTTATGGATAGGCCTCATTAAAACTGGATTTCAATATATCTTGGGAGGTAGAATTTTGAAGGGAAGGCTTCCTACAGAGCCCGATTTTGTCCATCAAAAAAAGATAATCGATTTCTATGGAACTACCCCCCCTACAGATGAACAAAAAGGGATAATCAAATTCGATGGAAAGAAAACCTTTGATAAAGAATCTGATGTGTATTATTCAGGAACAATCCATGAAGAACAACAGCCGGCACACCTCAAGATACCTGATCTGAATATCTGCTATACTAAATGCAGAGAAGAATACCAGAACCCATGCCTTAGCTTTTGTCCTGCTAATGTCTATGAAATGGAAATTGATGAGGAGACAGGTAAACCAAGGATGAAATTAAATTTTTCTAACTGCGTCCATTGTAAGACCTGCGATATAAAAGATCCCTATGAAAATATCACATGGGTAACACCTGAAGGCGGAGGAGGTCCAAAATACACTGTTATGTAGAAACGTAACGGGACCTCAATAACAAACTCCGAT
This sequence comes from Desulfobacteraceae bacterium, assembly GCA_030615565.1. Lineage (GTDB taxonomy): Bacteria > Desulfobacterota > DSM-4660 > Desulfatiglandales > B25-G16 > B33-G16. The sequence continues at coordinate 31,469 of JAUWZC010000001.1, forward strand.
TTTGCCTTGACACATCATTGTTTTCTTATCTATAGTTACTTTATAGCTAAAAAGTAGCTATATTTTTAACATAATTTGAGAGGTACAGTCATGGATATAGTTAGCGAAATTTCGAAGATTGTAGGCGAAGAAAATGTATTTTCTGATCCCGTGGAATGTATATGCAATTCTCGTGATATGTCAGTCCATGTAGGAGTACCTGATGTTGTGGTTTACGCCCAAACCACAGAGCAGATATCTGCTATTATGAAATTAGCCAATCAGGAAAAAACTCCCGTTACAATCCAGGGATCTGGCACAAGCGTAACCGGTGCATCTCTACCAGTAGAAGGCGGCATACTCCTGGATGTCCATCGGATGAACAAGATTCTGGAAATCAATAAGGACAATTTTTATGCAAGGGTGGAACCTGGGGTTATCTGTATGGATCTAAACAGGGCCCTGGGTAAAGAAAATCTTATGTTTCCCCCTAACCCTGGCAGCGAGCTTATTGCATCAATAGGTGGCATGATGTCTACCAATTCAAGCGGGCACAGGGCAGTTAAATATGGCACAGCCAGGGACTATATAAAATCTCTCAAAGTCGTTCTGGCTGATGGAACTATCATTGATACTGGTTTTAAAACCCCCAAATCATCCATGGGCTATGATCTGAACCATGTCTTTGCAAGCTCAGAAGGGACACTTGGTGTCATTACAGAGATTACCGTTAAGATTCAACCTCGTCCTGAATACTCTGCCCTTGCCCTGGCAATCTTCCATGACCTGGACGCCGCTGGAAAAGCGGTTACCGATATAATAACCTCGGGGATACAACTCACTGCATGTGAGATACTGGACAAATATTCTCTCAAAATTGTGGAAGATGTTATTGGCAAGGATGTAAGCAAGATAGAAGCCATGCTGATCATTGAGTCAGATGGTGTCAAAGAAACGGTAATCAGGGATATGGAAAGGATTAAAGAGGTATGTAAAAAATACAATGTGGAAGAGTTCACCTGGAGTGATGACCCAGCCAAGGCTGGCGAAATAATGGAGGCACGGGGAAAACTGGTCCCAACACTGTCAAGAATCAAACCTGGCAATAGACTTGTTCCCATATCAGAAGATCTCGGTATCCCCCCAACAAAAATCCCTGAAACAATCAAAAAGGCACAAGCTATAGCAGATAAATATAACTTACTCCTTACTACCTTTGGCCATATAGGAGATGGGAATGTCCATACAACCTTTGTAACTGATATGAGAAGCCAGGATGACTGGGACAGGCTGAAACCGGCTGCTGATGAACTTGCTGAAATTGCCCTTGAGATGGGAGGCACCATTACCGCTGAACACGGAACCGGTCTTGCCAGGGCACCATACATAGAAAAACAACTGGGCCCAGCATTGGAGGTTATGAGGTCTATAAAGAAAGCCCTTGATCCTAACGGTATACTGAATCCAGGCAAAATGGGATTGGACAAAAAGAAACACGACATCTACGACCATTTTGCCTTCAAACCACTTTTAGAGCATCCAGAGGGTCTCAACTCCTTTGGTTTTGATGTGGACAATGAGATCCTTGCTTGCATAAACTGTGCATTTTGCCGCTTAGGATGCCCTACCTATGACGTCACCCAATTAGAGTCAAGGAATGCCAGGGGCAGGACCATTTTGGCATTCAACCTAATGACCGGGACAATTAAGCCCTCCAAGGAATTGGCAGAATCATTTTATACATGTACTACCTGTAATGCCTGTACATATTTCTGTCCTGCTCTGATTAAGGTAGATGAGATTATTCAAAAAGGCCGTGAAAAGCTCTTTGCCTCTGGTGTTGCTCCTGAACCGGTTATGGCACTGAGAGATAGCATCCTGAATACAGATAATGTCTATGCCGCTACAAAGGAAGACAGAATCGCCATCTATCCATCATCTATAAAGAAAAAGGTAGAAACAGGTGAGCTAAAGAAAAAGGCAGACACCCTCCTGTTTATGGGTTGTGTCTCAAGTTATTTAGATATGAAAATAATCCCAAGCCTTTTTAAAATCATGGATGCCGCTGATATAGATTACACAATGCTTGGAGTTGAAGAGATCTGCTGCGGATTTCCATTACACCTGATGGGGGATCAGGAAAAATTTGAGCAAACTGCCAGAAGCCTCATTGATCGTATTAAGGAAACCGGGGCAAAAGAGCTGATAACTCCCTGTGCCGGTTGTTATAAAACATTCACAAAATATTATCCTGAGGCAGGGGATTTAGCATTGGAAGTCTTTCATTCTATTCACTATATTCCCAAACTTATAAAGGAGAAAAAGATAGAATTGGGTGGTGATCTTGGTAAAAAAGTCACCTACCATGATCCATGCGATCTGGGCCGGACTTTTCAAATATTCGAGGGCCCACGGGATATACTAAAGGCCATCCCTGATATTGATTTCGTTGAGATGTCCAGAAACCGCTTGAAGGCCAGGTGCTGTGGAGGCGGTGGAAGTGTCATGGCCCTGGAACCAGAGCTCGCAGCAGATATGGCAGCAATCAGGGTAAAAGATGCTGTGGACGTAAATGCAGAGATAATAGTGTCTGGTTGTTCAGCATGCAAGGATAACCTCAGGAAAGGGATAAAGACCATCCCCAAAGAGGAAAGACCAAAAATCAGGGTAATGGATATTACTGAGATAGTAGCCAATTCTATTGTTTAGTGTTTATTGTATCTATTTTGTAACTACTCAGGTTCAGAGTTCCGGGGTTCACGCCTGCTCGCCGGACGGCAGGCGGGGTTCAAGGGTAGAAGACGATGAACATACCTGCCAGCCGTCTGGCAGGAGGGTATGAGGAGCGGAAAGCGACAAACTTTGAACCCTGAACCTTGAACCAGACAACCTGGATAGTTACTCTATTTTTTCTATTTAGTTTAAAGGATTTTTCACTTAAAGAACTCGAGAAACTATTAGATAAGGAGGATAAAAATGACAACCAGTAAATGGATGCATGCAGGAACCGTTGTCAAGATGAACGCCATCAATTATCCAGATAAATTAGGGTGGCAAGATAAAAATAATGAATATAACTTTAAGGAATGGAACGAGAGGGCCTGTAGGGTTGCTAATGGACTGTCAGGCTTAGGTATTGGTTTTCAGGAGAGATTTGCCGTATTAGCATTTAACCGTGGTGAGTGGATGGACATATATGCCGGATGTGCTAAGGGGGGGCAAATCATAGTTCCATTAATGTTTCGCCTGGCGCCACCGGATGTTGAGTACATTGTCAATCACTCAGAATGTAAGGCCTTTATTGTTGAGAAGCCTTTCGTAGAGATGATAGATAGCATAAAAGATAAACTCCCCGTTCCTAAGGATGCCTATATCTATTTGGGAGAAGATCCTGTTCCAGATGGCTACATTAGCTATGAAGATTGGCTAAAACAGTCATCACCGGAAGAACCTGATATAATTGTAGATGGAGATGACACCTGGACCTTTATGTATACATCAGGAACAACAGGAAGACCCAAAGGTGTAATAAAAACGCATGAGAGCTATCATGCCCAATATCTACTGAATAATATAAACCAGGGTGTCAGGCCTACTGATAAGGTGATGCTGGTGATGCCAATGTGTCATGTGAATTCCATATTTTATTCCTTCCCCTATACCATGCTGAGTGCTCCAGTGTTTGTTTATAATATGGTTAGCTTTGACCCTGAGGACCTACTTAAAACAATTGAGAAATACAAGATCACCTTTACCTCCCTGGTACCCACACATTATATCATGATGCTCGGTCTCCCGGATGAGGTTAAAAACAATATAGATGTATCTTCCATGCGGCAGTTATTAATATCCTCTGCTCCAGCCAGAAAAGATCTCAAGCTAGCGATCATGGATTACTTTAAAAATGCAGAGCTTTGGGAGGCATATGGCACAACAGAGGGCGGTCTGGTAACCCTCTTAAGGCCAGAATATCAGTTCGAAAAACTTGGCTCTATTGGCAAGGAAATCTATGGCACAGACAGAATTAAGCTACTTGATGATAACAGAAATCCTGTACCAGATGGTGATGTAGGTGAGGTTTTTTACAGAACTCCCATGATCTTTAAAGAGTACTGGAAAGAGCCGGAGAAGACCAAAGAGGCATTTGAAGGGGAATGGTCTTCAGCTGGAGATATGGCCAAAAGGGATAAAGATGGATTCTATATCCTGGTAGACAGAAAGGCAAACATGATCATAACTGGTGGGGAAAATGTATTTCCATCTGAGGTAGAAGGTGCAGTGGGAGCCCATCCTTCTGTTAAGGATATCGCAGTAATAGGCGTTCCTGATGAAAAATGGGGCGAGGCAATAAAGGCAATTGTTATTTTGCATGATAATTATGAGCCAAGTGATGAGCTTGCAAAGGAGATAATGGATTTTACCAAGGGTAAGATTGCAGGTTTCAAAAGACCAAAAACTGTTGATTTCATTAAGGAAGAAGAGATGCCAAGGACAGGAACTGGTAAGATTTTACACAGGATCCTGAGGGAGAAATATGGCAAGTGGAGTGATGCCTAAAAACATAGTAGTAAGTAGGCAGTAAACACAACAAACCCAATTGGAGGAAAAAGAACATGTTGACAAAAGCATTTATACCTTACAAGGGCTACTATTCAACCCCATTTTGCCGCTGGCAGGGGACTATGGCTAACGAAAATTCTATCAAATTAGGAGCAACAACAGCCAACAGGTGGCTCACAAAAAATAATTTTGACCCTACCATACTCGACTATATGTATTTTGGGATAACCATAGCACAGCACCACCTCTTTTATAGCCATACCTGGGCAGCAGCCATGGTAGTGAATGGCGCCAAGGATTTGCCGGCTCTCATGGTTAATCAGGCATGCACAACCTCAACAACCTGTATCCATCTTGCTGCCGTAAATATAGAACTCGGAACTTATGAGACAGGATTTGCCCTTATGACAGATCGCACATCCAATGGCCCCCACACTATCTGGCCACAGCCTCTTGGTCCAGGCGCAGAGGTGGAGTCAGAAAACTGGATGATGGACAATTTTAATAGTGATCCATGGGCAAAGCAAAAAATGATCCAGACAGGTGAAAATGTAGCCAGAGACCTAGGGACCACAAGGGAAGAGTGTGATGCTGTCACCTTACGGAGATATGAACAATACCAGGATGCCCTGGCCAATGATAGGGCCTTTCAGAAAAGGTACATGTTTCCTCCAGAGGTCAGAGTCTCCAGAAAGAAGACTGTTTTAGTGGAAGAAGATGAGGGCATTACACCAACTTCAGCCGAAGGTTTGGCCAAACTCAAACCAGTTGAACCAGGAGGTGTCCATACCTTTGGGGCACAGACATTTCCTGCAGATGGAAACTGCGGTGTTATAGTGACCACTCGGGATAAGGCCAAAGAGCTAAGTGCAGATCCAAATGTTGAGATCCAGATTGTCTCATACGGTTTCTCAAGGGCCAAAAAGGGGTATATGGCTCAGGCCCCTGTTCCTGCCGCAGAGATGGCACTTAAAGATGCAGGGATAAAAGTAGGGGATCTCAAGGCTGCCAAGACCCATCAACCCTTTGCCATAAATGACATCTATATGGCTGCCAAGATGGGCATGGATGTTAATTGGATGAACAATTATGGTAATTCTATGATATATGGGCACCCTCAAGCTCCTACTGCTGGAAGGATAATTATTGAGTTATTGGAAGAGGTCGTTATGCTGGGCGGTGGGTATGGTCTCTGGACCGGTTGCGCCGCAGGTGATACAGGAGCAGCCCTAGTATTTAAAATAGGCTAGTCAAAGTTATAAGTG
>JAUWZC010000029.1 GCA_030615565.1 Desulfobacteraceae bacterium
GATTTTGTTGACATAGATATGAAAAAACAATAGCATAAAAAGGGTAAATTTTTTAGGATTTTCAAATATGTTTGAATTATTAACTGAAAAGCTAAGCAGAACATTTAATGAATTACGAGGCCGAGGAAGGTTAAGCGAAAAGAATATACAGGAGGCCTTGAGACAGATCCGACTTGCCCTTCTTGAAGCGGATGTAAACTATAAGGTGGTCAAGAACTTCCTAGAAAATATAAGACAGCGATCCCTTGGACAGGAGGTAATGGAGAGCCTTACCCCAGGGCAGCAGGTAATCAAGATAGTGCGGGAAGAGCTTACAAAGCTGATGGGAGAAGGAAGGAGGGATCTGAATCTTAGTGGTAAAAAACCTCTTTCTTTATTGCTTGTTGGGCTTCAAGGTTCCGGGAAAACGACAACTGCAGGGAAGCTGGCCAATTATCTGAGGAAAAAGGGGTACCATCCCTACTTAGTACCAGTGGATATCCGAAGACCGGCTGCTATCGAACAGCTTTGGAAGATAGGAGAGGAGATCAATATTCCGGTTCATCCTACAGACAGCACCAATCGGGCTGAAGATACCTGCCTTAAAGCTAAGGAGGCGGCATTGGGGATTGGATCAGATATTTTGGTTATAGATACAGCAGGAAGGCTCCATATTGACGAACAGCTTATGGAAGAGCTTTTGAGAATCAAGGATGTAATCCATCCTACAGAGAGTCTTCTTGTAGCCGATGCCATGACAGGCCAAGATGCAGTGAATTTGGCTGTAAAATTTAATCAGGCTCTTGATATCACAGGGGTCATTTTATCAAAGATGGAAGGAGACGCAAGGGGTGGAGCAGCCCTTTCAATAATGGCGGTAACAAACAAACCGATCAAATTTGTTGGTATAGGGGAAAACCTGGATGCATTAGAGCCTTTTTATCCAGATAGGATGTCTTCCAGGATTCTAGGAATGGGCGATGTTCTATCCTTAATTGATAAAGCACAGGCTGAATTTGATCAAAATGAGGCCATTAGACTTGCAAACAAGATAAGAAGGGAAGAATTTGATCTGGAGGATTTTAAAAAGCAGCTTGCATATATTCAGAAGATGGGGTCATTGGAACAGATTCTAGGGATGATACCAGGTATTGGTAAGATGATGAAGGCGGGAAGGTTGAAGACCGATGAAAAGGAACTTGTTAGGGTTGATGCTATAATTAATTCTATGACACCAGAAGAGAGAAGAAATTATAGGATAATAAGTGGCAATAGGCGAAAAAGGATCGCTCTGGGAAGTGGAACAAGAGTAGAAGATGTTAATCGGCTTCTTAAAAATTTTGTTCAGACAAAAAATATGTTAAAGAAGTTTAGTCAAGGAGGTTTAAAGGGTCTATCTTCATTGGCTGGCTTTAATTAAAGCAAGAGTATAGTGATAAAAGCTTGACAAATACGTCAAATTTTAGCAAAAGGTTCATCTTTAGAGGATTGGCAAATTTGCCATATTATTTAATTTAAAGGGGGTGAGATTTTTAGATATGCCGGTACGAGTAAGATTGACTAGGAAAGGGGCGAAGAAGAGACCTTTTTACCGTATTGTGGCAGCCGATTCAGAGGCACCAAGGGATGGTAGGTTTCTTGAGGTATTAGGGTATTATGACCCACTCAAAGATCCAGCTCTAGTACATATAGATGAAGATAAGGTTAGAAAGTGGATACAGAGAGGTGCTAAGGTTTCGGAAACTGTGGGGTCTCTTCTACGGAAGAAGGGTGTATCCACAGTTCCTTCCCAAACAGGCTAAATGGTGTTTAATGAGAATTTCAGATAGGGGAAAAAAATGGAAATGAAAGATCTGATTGAATACATTGCAAAGGTTCTTGTTGATAATCCGGAGGAGGTAAGAGTAACTGAACTTGAAGGAAAACAGACCTCGGTGATTGAACTCAGGGTAGCCAAAGAAGATTTGGGCAAGGTAATTGGCAAACAAGGAAGAACCGCCAGGGCAATGAGAACTATACTTGGTGCGGCCTCGACCAAGTTGAGAAAAAGATCTGTCCTGGAGATCTTAGAGTAGTTGAGCAACATAGGTCTTAGAGATCTAATTCTGATAGGGCATGTTATCCGCCCCCAGGGTATAACCGGCCTACTAAGGATAGTTTCTTATGCTCAATCAAGAGAAACCTTCCTCCAGGCCGGTTCTGTGTTTCTGGATAAAGCCCAAAACGAGTTAGAAGAAAGAGAGGTTATTGATATCAGACCCCACGGATCATTATATCTTTTGAGATTGTCGGGTTTGAACTTAATTGATCAGGCAGAGATTTTTAGAGGTGCGGGGATATACATAAGAAAAGATTCTTTAATAAAAAGTGATGAGGATGAGTTTTTCTACTATGAACTGTTAGGATTGGATGTATATCTGATAACAGGCCAATATCTTGGGGTTCTAAAGGAAATTTTTCCTACGGGAGGCAATGACGTTTATGTGGTTGAAAGTCAGGGGAAGGAGTTTTTGATCCCGGCAATACATCAGGTTGTCAAGGAGATAAACATACCTCAAAAAAGAATGGTCATTTCACCGGTTAAGGGTTTGTTAGATCTCTGATGAGATGCAACTACTCAGCCACAGATTCACACGGATGAACTCAGATAGATCTAAATACAAAGAAGTCACAGATATTATTCTTAAGAGTAATCATTGAACTGAAAGAAGTTCGTACTCTTGACCCTGCATATAAGGCTCAATTAATTACTTGAAGGCCCGCCCGCCTCGCATGAGCGCTCGCGATGGCGGGCAGGCAACAGATATTGCAGTTGGCTTATTATTGAATTCCTGAACCTGCCAGGAACAGGTTTTGGGAGAAAACCAGAATTCAAAAGAATTGTCTGCATGCAACGCACAGGCAGGCTTGTATATAATAATAAAAAAATATCAGCGATAATCAGCGTAAATCTGTGGCTGTATAGTTACGATGAGATTTGATATTCTTTCAATATTCCCGGAAATGTTTACCCTTCTCATTGATTATGGAATTGTTGGGCGAGCAGTAAAAAAGGGAAAGATAAAAATAAATGTGGTGAATGTAAGAGATTTTAGTGAGGGACTGCATTTGATGACTGATGATAGGCCATTTGGAGGCGGAGATGGTATGGTTATGAAACCAGAGCCAATTTTCCGGGCCCTGGAATCAATTCCCAAGTTAGAGGGGGAGAGAAAAGTCATCCTGCTGACACCTCAAGGCCAACTTTTTAATCAATCAATAGCCCGGAGTTTATGTGAGCTGCAGCAGATTATTTTAGTGTGTGGACGATACGAGGGCGTGGATGAAAGGGTAAGATCCAGGTATGTAGATATAGAGATATCTATTGGTGATTACATCTTGACTGGAGGTGAATTACCAGCCATGATCATCGTGGAAGTTGTTAGCCGATTGATTCCGGGTATATTGGGCGGAGCAAGATCTAATCTTGAGGAATCCTTTGAGGATTATCTCTTGGAGTATCCACAATATACGAGGCCCAGAGTTTTTAAAGGGGATGAGGTGCCATCTGTTTTATTATCGGGTGATCATGAAAGGATTAGGCTTTGGAGAAGAACACAGTCCATAAAAAGGACGTTAGAGAGAAGACCAGATTTGTTGGAGAGGGCCAATCTCAGCGAGATGGATAAATCTATACTGGAAGAGTTAAAACAAAGAAAGTTATAAGTGAACTAAAGTTAAAATGATTAACTTCCTTAAATTTAGGCGCTTTATATTTTTAGCTTTTATCCAATAAAACGGGATAATTATGTCCTTTTATATTGGTCTATTGCATTATCCTGTATATAACAGGAGGGGGGAGATTATTGTTTCGGCAATAACCAACTTAGATCTCCATGATTTGGCGAGATTGGCAAAAACTTATGAGGTAAGGAGATTCTTCGTTATCAATCCCCTAACAGACCAGCAAGATCTGGCTAAAAATATTTGTAAACATTGGGTAAGCGGCTATGGAGCTGACTATAATAAAGATAGGCAAGAGGCAATGTCTTTGATTTCAGTTGCTTCAACCATTGAGGCAACACTGGCAGAGATTCAAGAAATAGAAGGCGAAATCCCGATTTTAATTGTTACTGACGCAGGGAAAGACAAGGGACAAAGAATTACTTATACATTGGCACGGGAGATAGTTGCCTCCAATAGGGCGGTAATGATTTTATTTGGTACAGCTTGGGGGATAGCTAAAGAGTTTATAAGCAAGGCAGACTATCTTTTAGAGCCTATTTTTGGTGTATCTTATTACAATCACCTTTCAGTTAGGACAGCTGCTGCAATAACCTTGGATCGTTTGTTTTCCCAGTTTGCAAGGCAGTAAAGAGGTAGCTAATTTGAAGCAAAGGAGATAGTGTGATGAACCCAATCGAAATGCTGGAAAAAGAACAAATGAGGGTAGATCTTCCTGTATTTAAAGCTGGCGATAAAGTCAGGGTATATAGTCGAATTAAGGAGGGGGAGAAAGAGCGGATACAGGTCTTTGAAGGGGTGGTTATCCGGAAAAGAAAAGGTAATACAGGGGCTACTTTTACAGTGCGGAAGGTTTCATATGGTGTCGGTGTAGAGAAAATTTTTCCTTTTCACTCTCCAACAATAGATAAGATAAAGGTAATATCTAAGGGCAAGGTGAGGAGGGCGAAACTTTACTATTTACGCAAATTGAGGGGTAAAGCAGCCAGGCTTAAGGAAAAAACCACCTGATGCGCTTGTGTAAGGATAATCAGTTCTATGAATTTCAGGCCAGGCTTGCAGGTTACTCCTTTGTGGCTGGTATAGATGAGGCAGGACGGGGCCCACTAGCTGGTCCTGTAGTTGCGGCTGCTGTGATTCTCCCCGAAGATATTACATTGTCTGGTGTTAAGGATTCCAAAAAAATGTCTGAAAGGGCTCGAGAGGAGGCCTTTTCTCTCATCGAAAGCAGGGCTATAGATATCTCCTTAGCTGTGGTGAGCTCACAAGAGATCGATAGGGTTAATATCCTTCAGGCTACCCGAAAGGCTATGAAAGAAGCCACTTTATCGCTTGATCCCCAACCTGATTATTTATTGATCGATGGTATATACCCTGTTGACCTTCCCATTCATCAAAGGTGTATCATAAAAGGAGATGATCTCTGTTTATCTATATCAGCAGCCTCTGTTCTGGCTAAAGTTTACCGTGATAGAATCATGTGTAGTTACCACAAGTTATACCAGCAGTATGGCTTTTCTTCAAACAAAGGTTATGGAACACCGGGCCACATTCAGGCTATAACGAGATATGGTCCCTCCTGTATTCATAGATTAACCTTTAGAGGTGTTCTTTAGTGACAAAAGAAAGGATTGCCCTTGGAAAGTTTGGTGAGGACCTGGCAAGAGAAAGATTAAAGAATTGTGGTTATAGGATACTAACAACAAATTATAAATGCCCTTTAGGTGAGATCGATTTAGTTGCGAGAGATGGTGATGTTCTGGTTTTTGTAGAAATAAAAACACGCAAAAATGAATCCTTAGGTCGGGTTAAAGAGATGGTTAACATAAGAAAAAAGCGCCAAATTTCAAAGGTAGCTCTGGCTTATATGAAATCCAACAATCTTTGGGGAAGTAAGGCAAGATTTGATGTGGTTGCTGTAGGATTACTCGATGGAAAAAAGGAAATTGAGATTATAAAAAATGCATTTGAATTGGCGTACTGAGCGATGAATTGTGAATTCAGGAATTTGGGAATTCCTCAATTCGCAATCAACTTATATAAATAATGATTCCCGATAAAGGTAAAAGCGAGTTACATGAAGGCAAAATCTATGTTGTTTCTACCCCAATAGGCAACATGGAGGATATTACCTTAAGGGCCCTGAAAGTTTTAAAGGAAGTAGGATTAATTGCGGCTGAAAGCAGAGAGCATACCAGGAAGCTATGTACATACTATAATATTAAGACCCCTATAACCAGCTATAATAGTCATAACCAGCACCATAAAGGACGTTTACTTCTTGAGAAGCTAAAATCAGGGCTTGACATTGCCCTAGTGAGTGATGCAGGAACACCTGGTTTGTCGGATCCCGGTTCTAGATTAATCAGAGAGGCTATAGATAATCATATAAGGTTAGTACCAATTCCTGGTGTTTCAGCATCTTTAACAGCACTTTCCGTTTCTGGATTGCACACAGATAGATTTATTTTTATTGGTTTTCTATCAAACAAGAAAGGGAGACGAAGAAAGGAACTCGAAGGTCTGAAGAGGGAGGTGCGGACTATGATTTTTTTTGAATCTCCCCATCGACTGATTAAGATGCTTACAGATATGTATGAGATTCTGGGTGATAGAGATATTGTGCTAGCTAAAGAAATGACAAAGGTTTTTGAGGAGGTAAAAAGGGGGTCAGTAAGTAAGATATTATTCTCTGTCAAGGATGAGAAGATCAGGGGTGAATATACTATTATTGTAGAAGGTCTGAAGTAGAGACCCGCCCCTGTAATTGACAATTGATAATTGTCTGATTAAATTTGAGTAATCATGGAAGAGATACGGTCGTTAAAAGTAATCAATGAACTTGGAATGCATGCTCGGGCAGCTGGTCAGATAGTAGGGTTGGCTGGTAAATATAAGGCAAAATTGTTTTTAAGGAAGGATTCTCGAGAGGTAGATGGTTTGAGCATTTTATCCATTCTTTCGCTTGCTTGCCCCAAAGGCGGTGAAGTTGAGGCCAGAATAATTGGGGTTGATGCCAAGGAATTTATAGACGAACTGGAAAGGCTTTTTAAAGGTAAATTTGGAGAGACTGGAAGGGGGCAATATCGACCGAAAAAAAAGACAATGAAAGGGTTTCCTGTTTCTCCTGGTATTACTATTGGGAAAGCACATCATTTAGATAGATCAAAGACTACGGTTTTTTACAGGAAATTGATTAATAAGAAAGAGGTAGACAGAGAGATTGATCGTTTTAGACAGGCTGTGGACATGGCAAAGGGACAGATCCAGAAGTTTAAATCCAATATCCCTGAACTGGTAAAGGGATATGCCTTTGTCTTGGATACTCACTCAATGATCCTGGATGACAGCCTGCTCTTTGATTCAACCCTACAAAGAATCCAAAAGGAGAAGGTTAATGCCGGATGGGCTTTAAAAAAATCGGTAGATAATATCCACCAGCTTTTTAAAAAGGTTGAGGATGAATACATTGGTCGTGGAATGGACGATGTGGATAGTGTAAGTGAAAGGGTATTACGGAATTTGACAGGAGTTGAGCCCGATAGCCTGGTAGGGATTAAAGGAAAAGTTATCGTTGTAGCCCATAGTCTTTCGCCCTGTGATATTGTTGAGCTCAATGTAAGCTATGTAATGGGCATTTTGACTGATGTTGGAAGTCGAACATCACATATGGCCATCATGTCTGAGGCCCTTGAGATACCGGTAGTTGTTGGATTGGAAAGCGCTACTGATATGATTGTGGATGGCGACCTTTTAATCGTTGACGGAAATACAGGCGATATTATTATTAATCCTGAGCCTGACACAATCATTTCTTATGAAGACAAGAAAAAACGGTATAATAGTTATAAATCTGCCATAGATAGGGTCAGACATCTTCCTGCCGAGACCTCGGACGGATATAAGATAACAATCAAAGCGAATATTGAGTTTTTAGGGGAGGCTAAGACAGCAATTGAGAATGGTGCAGAGGGTATAGGTCTTTATAGGACAGAATATCTATACATGATTAAGAGAGATTTTCCAGATGAACAAACCCTTTTTGATGACTATAGCCAGATTGCTAAAATGGTAGCCCCTAATCCAGTTACAATAAGGACTCTGGACATTGCAAGTGATAAGATGATGGCATCAGATTCAGATATGGTGACCAGCAGGGAAGATAATCCTGCTCTAGGTCTTCGGTCTATTCGATTTTGCCTGAGTGAGCGAAACGTATTTAAAACCCAGTTAAGGGCCATTTTAAGGGCTAGTGTATATGGTAATTTCAGATTGATGTTCCCGATGATATCAGGTTTGGGGCAATTCCTGGATGCAAAGAGGGTTTTAAAGAGTGTTATGCGCTCTCTTGATAGAGATGGAATTGAATATAATAGAGAAATACCTATTGGAATTTTGATCGAGATTCCCTCTGCAACATCAATTGCAGATATTCTTGCAAAGCATGCTGATTTTTTTTCTATAGGAACAAATGACCTGATTCAATATGCATTAGCTATAGACAGAGACAATGAACACGTTGCCCATCTCTATGAACCCTTTCATCCGGCTGTTTTGAGAATGATACACCAAGTGGTCAAGGCAGGCAATAAGGAGGGGATTGATGTATCTCTGTGTGGTGAAATAGCCGGTGATCCTCTTGCTATTTTGATACTACTGTCTTTGGGATTAGAGGAATTTAGCATGAATATTGGCTCTATCCCACTGATCAAGAAAATGATCAGGATGTTACCATTAGGGGAGGTAAGGGATCATTTTAAGGGAATATTGCAGGTATCTACCAGTAAGAAGGTTGAGAGTTTTGTTTTAAAAAGGGCACAGTCTCTCCTGCCCAATATTTTTGAGGAAGACGTTTTTAGGTATAGGGCCACAGGTACTTCCTGAGCAGGTGGTAGATGGAGAAAAAGATTGTTTGTCAGAACAGAAAGGCCAGACACGATTATTTTATTGATGAGATCTATGAGGCAGGAATTGTACTCATTGGGCCAGAGGTTAAATCTTTGAGGGAGGGAAGTGCCAGCCTAAAAGATACCTATGCGCGGGTTAAAAACGGGGAGCTATTTTTGCACAATTTGCACATTACACCTTATCCTTTTGCCCATAATTTAAATCTTAATCCAATCAGGACAAGAAAGCTTCTTATGCAAAAGAGAGAGATCAAAAGGTTGATAGGAAAGACAGAGGAAAAGGGATATTCACTAATCCCTTTATCGATATATCTTTTGAGGGGAATAATCAAGGTCGAGCTCGCTCTGGCCAAGGGCAAGAGAAAATATGATAAGAGATATGTTTTAAAAGAAAGGGAAATGAAAAGAGAGTTAGACCAGTTGAAAAAGAAAGATCGCCATTAAATAAGATATATTGCTTTTAATATAGATTTATGGTTTAATAAACTATGTTCATTGAAAATTGGGGGCGAAACGGCTTCGACGGGGATAAAGAAGCTTAGGTTGCGTACCGAGGTTCTGTTTGCTCGTTAAACAGGCAGAAAAAAAATAAACGCAGACGATTATGCGTATGCATTAGCCGCTTAAAGGCTAACGTCCAGCCGGCCTTTCCTGCGAGGATGGATTTGGGCGTCGACTAGCAGGATAGCTAACCTGAGAGACCTGAATTTCAGGAAGGCGAAAATTTTTTCAGGTTAGTCCCTTATTCACCTTGCCCGAAAGGGGTCTCAGGGGCGAACATTAAAGTTCGGGCTATGTATGTAGAGGCTTAAGTGGAATATTTTCGGACGGGGGTTCGACTCCCCCCGCCTCCACCAATCAATTTCAGAATTTTTATCTACCTGCCTTTCCTTAATAGCTCAAATTTTTTAACTATTTTTTGTGCTTAATCAAAGTGTTGTGATTTTCGTGCAGAGATTGAATGGCACACAACGAATCCTAATCATTTCCTCATTTATTCTAATCTTTTAACTGTGGCATGATGTAATGTTATAGTTGTTATTTCTACCTGTATATCATGAGATTGGGCGCGGGTAGAGAAGAATGTATGGTTTATTAAGGATTGAATGAAGGGTCAAGAGCCTAGTTCTGAAAAAGGGTTGCAAAAGACAAGTATAATGACTATATTAAATTCATTACATTTTCTAATAGTCCTTAAAGATATTAATATGAGGTACATTAATGGAGTTTGAAGATAATTTAGAAAAAGAGCAAGAACAGAAAATTCCCAACCAGAAAGAGCTTGAAAAAGAGCTAAGTGAATATCTTTCCAAAAAATACGGTGATCGGATAAAGATAATATCTCCTATCCTCTTTCCTCAGAGTGATCCAAAAAAAACAGATGAAGGGGGAAAGGCTGGCGCCAAGAAGGATGGTGTTCCTGCTTTTGATATGAAACCAGAGGAATTAGATTCCTATTTGGATGGATATGTAATTAAGCAAAGTCAAGCCAAAGGAGTGCTGGCTACAAAAATCTGTACCCATTTCAATCGGATAAAATCCCTGGTTAAGCGATCTAAAAAAGAAAACCCCTTTTCTGTGGGGATGATTAAAAACAATATTCTTATGATAGGCCCAACAGGTGTTGGCAAGACATATTTGGTAAAATTAATTTCCCAAAAGATAGGTGTTCCATTCGTTAAGGGTGACGCAACCAAATTCAGTGAAACAGGTTATGTAGGTGGTGATGTCGAGGATTTGGTAAGGGATCTGGTGTATGAAGCTAATGATGATATGAAGTTGGCTGAGAATGGTATTATTTACATAGATGAGATCGACAAGATTGCCTCCAGCCAAAATATTATTGGCCATGATGTTTCAAGGATGGGGGTACAAAGGGCCCTTCTAAAACCAATGGAAGAAACTGATGTAGATCTGAAGGTTCCCCACGACCCAATTTCGCAGATACAGGCTATTGAACATTACCGAAGAACTGGGAAGAGAGAAAAGCAAGTTGTAAATACAAAAAATATCCTTTTTATTATGAGTGGGGCCTTTGAAGGATTGCCAGATATCATCAAGAAACGGCTCAAACGTAAGGGCATAGGATTTGAGGCAGATATCCATTCCCCTGAGGTGGATATGGAAATTCTCAAAGAGGTAAGGGCACATGATCTTATCGAGTTTGGATTTGAGTCAGAATTTATAGGTCGCCTTCCAGTGATTGTTGTTCTTGATGAGCTAACAAAAGATGACCTTGTAGAAATTCTTGAAAATCCAAATAATTCTATTATCCTCAGCAAGAAGAGGGATTTTATATCATATGGTATTAATATTCAGTTTGAGGATAATGCACTTGAAAAATTATCGGAGATGGCCTCTCAGGAGAAGACTGGCGCGAGAGGTTTGGTTAGTGCTGTTGAGAGAACCCTTATGCCTTTTGAAAAGCATCTCCCATCTACTGTTATAAAGAAACTGTTGGTTACCCCAGAGCTTGTTGAAAACCCAGCACAGGAGCTTAAACGGATTGAATCAGACAGGGATATGAGTGACCCTCAGATGGAAGAACGATTTGAAAGGGCAGCTGCAAATGAAAAACAGAGAGTAAAAGAGGTTATAGCAGAGAGAGCAAAAGAATTTGAGGCACAATCAGGTTTAGAATTATATGGCGAGAGAATAGATTTGATTGCTGAACAAGCACTTAGATCTATATCCGATATTGATTCTGCTTTTATAGATTTTAAGGAGATGTATAATCAGATAAAGGGCCATAATGAAGGTTTGTTTTCTCAGCTAGGAATTAATGTTAGCCTAGCAGATAGTGCTATTGACGAGATAATAAGGATTGCTATTCTTCAGGATCGGGATATTAGTGAGATATGTCTTAACTTGGCAAATGAATTGGAGTATGGGCTTAAATTAGTTAGAGATCGGATTGGCTTGGAAGCCTTTGCTGTTACCAGGGAGGCAGTTTTAGATCCGGAGAAATATATAGATAGTCTGATCAAAAAGTATTATAGCCAAGATCCGGTGATATCCTAAGCCAATTATTTCCTCCCCCCTTAATCCCAGTCGGAGAACTTATACCTTTACCTTTAAACACGTAAATCTTCTGCCAATAAAAAAACCTGAAATTATGACAAAAAGATGAGGCCAGAAGCTATGTGGAACTTGTCAACCGGCCTACTATATTATCGACGAGGAGAAGGAAGATAAAGGAGGATAAAAATGATAGTTAGACCCAGACGTCTTAGGCGAACTTCCACTATTAGACGAATGGTGAAGGAGACATTTATCAGGGTGGATGATCTCATTTTTCCCATATTTGTGAAACATGGCAAAGGGGAAAGAGAGCCCATTCCATCTATGGTGGGCCATTATAGGTTATCAGTTGATGAATTGGTCAAAGAGGCAGAGGATGTGTGGTCTCTAGGTATACCAGCTATGATTCTTTTTGGTTTACCAAAGGCGAAGAATGAGATGGGGAGTGAGGCGTATGCCCAAGATGGAATTGTTCAGAAGGCCGTGACTGCCATTAAGGATAGAGTACCGAAAATGGTTGTTTTAACTGATGTCTGTCTTTGTCAGTATACAGATCACGGGCATTGTGGGATTATAAAAGATGGTCAAATAGATAATGATACTACCCTTGAAATACTTTCTCGTATAGCCCTTTCACATGCCCAGGCAGGAGCTGATTTTGTTGCCCCTTCAGATATGATGGATGGGAGGATTAGGGTGATCAGGGAGACTCTTGAGAGAGAAGGGTTTAATGATACCGGTATTTTGGCATATGCTGTGAAATATGCCTCTTCCTTTTATGGGCCATTCCGCGAGGCGGCAGATTGCGCACCACAGTTTGGTGACAGGAAAAGTTACCAGATGGATCCGGCTAATGCCAGAGAGGCCATCAAGGAGGCGTTAATAGATATTGAAGAAGGAGCAGATATTATTATGATTAAACCAGCATTGCCTTATCTAGATATAATCCACCAAGTTCGGGCAAATACCCATCTTCCTGTAGCAGCTTATAATGTAAGCGGAGAATATGCCATGGTTAAGGCAGCTGATCAAAAGGGTTGGATAGAGGGGACGGCGGTAATGATGGAAATGCTTCTTTCTATTAAGAGGGCTGGTGCAGATCTTATCCTGACTTATTTTGCCAAAGATGCAGCTAAAGTATTGAATAAGGGTGAAAACATATATACCGAAAGTTGATGTGGCCATTCATAAAAATGATAAACTAAGAATAGTAGCTTGGGAAGTTACCAGGTCATGTAATCTAAATTGTGTTCATTGCCGAGCATCATCACGATTTGGTCCCTATCCTCAAAAGTTGGATACTGTCAAGGCAAAGGAGGTATTAGACCAAATAAGAGAGGTTGGCAAACCTATTATAATCCTCACAGGTGGAGAACCTCTTTTAAGGAAGGATATTTTTATCCTGGCTGACTATGGGACAAAAAAGGGCCTGAGAATGGTCATGGGTACCAATGGGACCTTGATTACCCCTGATATCACAAAAAAGATACAAGACTCAGGGATTAAGAGGGTAAGTATATCTCTTGATGGGTCTACAAAGGAGAGCCACGATAAATTTAGGCAAGTTGATGGAGCCTTTGATAGAGCAATTAAAGGGATATCATACCTGAAAGAGCAAGGAATTGAATTTCAGATCAACACCACTATAACTAGATACAATTTATCTGAGTTAACAGGTATTTTTGACCTTGCAGTAAGGCTTGGGGCAGTTGCACACCATATATTTTTGCTTGTTCCAACTGGAAGGGCTCAAGAGATGATAAACCAAGAGCTAAATGCCGAGGAATATGAAGATACTCTGCACTGGTTTTATAAACAACAGGATAAGACCCCTCTTCAACTTAAGGCTACTTGTGCACCTCAATACTATAGAATCATAAGACAGGAGGCACATTTAAAAGAGCATAAGGTAAATAGGAAAACCTATGACCTTGATGCTGTAACAAGGGGCTGCCTGGCCGGGATTTCCTACTGTTTTATATCTCATGAAGGTATTATCCAACCCTGTGGCTACCTGGAGTTGAATTCTGGAGATTTAAGGGAATCTACATTTTTAGATATATGGATGAATTCTTCTGTTTTTACTGACCTTAGAGACTTCTCCAAATATAAGGGAAAGTGCGGACGATGTGAATATATTACTGTTTGTGGTGGTTGCAGGGCAAGGGCCTATGCAGCCCATGGAGATTATCTATCTGAAGAGCCATTATGTTCCTATGATCCAGTAGGCAGTAGGCAGTGAGCAGTAAGCACTTTATATTGGACGTAAAAAATTCGTTAAGTTGTTCATTATTAAACAACGGACTACGGACAACGATCAACTGACATTACAGAGGGTTTGGTATGGATGATATTGATAGGAAACTTTTAAACGAAATCCAATCCGATTTCCCTATTACCCAAAGACCATATAAAGACTTAGGGGCTCGATTGAGCTGCTCCGAAGAAGATATTTTTAAGCGTATTAAGAGATTAAAAAAAGAGGGCATTATACGGCGGATAGGCGGAAACTTTGACTCTCAAAGGCTTGGTTTTACCGCCACCCTCTGTGCAGCCAAGGTTCCAGATGATAAGATCGAGGAATTTGTGAGAGTGGTTAACAAATATCCAGGAGTAACTCACAACTATCTTAGGGATCACCATTATAATATATGGTTTACCTTTGTAGCTCCTAATATGAAAGCGATAAACAGATATATAGAGGAAATAATTAAGTATACCGGAGTAAGAGAAGTCCTTAACTTACCAGCGGTGAAGACATTTAAGATATTAGTTAATTTTGACTTTGTTTAATTTACAGTTAATAGATTTCCTAATGTAATTGTTCATTTAGTTTTACACAAATGTGCATGAGGTTTTACACAAATAGAAAAAGCGCCCTTCAAATGAGGGGCGCTTAAGTTATTTTTGAGGCCCATAAAGATGGTTAAACTCTTTGGTCTTCTTTAATGCCTTTTAAATAGCTCTTCAATATAAAAACGATCTGCAAATCCACAGGCCTGACTTCCTCCTCGGCCAATTTTTCAACTTCCCTTAATACTGAGACATGCTTGCTAAATTCGATTGTGAGGGCCGTATTGAGATCCTGTTGAGGTTTTTGGTGTTCAGCCTTATCTTTGATTGTATCTTTCTTTTTGGGCTTAATAATGCCTTTCTTTTTAGCTGGTCTCGCCTTGTGAGATCTTATGGCCATGCAACTCGCGCAATAGGGGCAACCAGGTGAGATTGTGGGCCTTCCGCAATTCTCACAGATCCGGGCATCCTCCTTTTTCTCCGTGGATGCTGGAGTTTCTTTGATAGTATCAATATAGAAATCACAGGATTCACAATTGAAGGCCCTCCAATTCTCTACCGCTGCCCGATCAAGACAGGCGCCGTACTGAGGGCAGTCTAAGAACCTTTCACCCTTACCCTTTTTTGGTTTTGATGCTTGGTTCAAAATAGGCCTTTTTGAAGCCTATAAATCTTGATTTCTAAGGCTGTTATTTCACCCACAAGTTGACTAAATAATTTACTAATCTGTTTATTTACTTCCCTCTCAATCTGTTTGCCTACTTCTTTCTGCTGTTTTAAAAACAATCCTCTATCTTCTATTTTTAGATTTTGAGGATAATCGATTTCATATTTATAACCCCAACCATCGTATCTTTCAACAATTTCTCTGATAATTTTCTTGGCATATTCTTTACCTTCTTCATCGAGATAACCAACTTTATCATAATACTTCTCCAGATCTCTGGATATACTTGCCGCTTTATCTGGGAATTTAATAATTTTTTCTGTCATGATAGCGCCCTCCGTAACCTATTCAGCATAATACTATCTACCTCCACAGTATGTATCATATTTTTCATCATTGGTCGCCCATCCATATACAAATCAATGTGTAATTCTAACTTATTATCTATGTCTTCTCCCATTCCCAGGGCCGCCATCTGTTCCGGGGTGAAAATACCTTCATCCTTTCGCACGATCACCGGCCTTTCATCCGGGGCCAATCCGGTATGTGCTCTTGGTGCACCTGCAAATATATCGGGAGATACAAGCCGTGAAGGCCGGGATCCTCTGCCCACTATGCCGCCCTTATGCATTTCTGCAACAGTAGTTGCGGCAATTAATCCTGCCCTTGCTAAACCCAATCCAAGTACATGATGCGACATCGGAATTGTTGTTGGGGGCCCTGGGGGATGTGCTAAAGC
>JAUWZC010000203.1 GCA_030615565.1 Desulfobacteraceae bacterium
CCGAAATCGACTCATTTGTTACCTCCTTGGTTGAAGTTATTGGGCAACTCATCCTTGGATGTAACATTGAGTCGTTCATATGGCAAAGCCTATGAACTCTGACCTTGCTCAGAGAGCAAGGTTTTTTCCGTTAGAAATAAACTCGAGGCTGCGTTCCTCTCTCGGCACAATTTCGCTGAAGATCCTCTGCAAGTGAAACCCCTCGTACAGGATTCCAAAAGACCTTGTTTTTCCCAGAATCCTTCTTTTCTCATACTCTATCTCCCCATATAGAGGTTCCTGTTCGAATGCTATCTCCCTGCCTGCATCTTGAATCTTAATAGATGCAAATTTTCTTGCATAATCCTGGCTTCTCTCTGGGCAAAAGGCCAAGGGATTCCCCCTAACCCTGACTTGAACCTTCCTTAGCTTTTCTCTTAAATATTCGGCGATTTGCTCTATATTTAATTCTTCGGCCGAACCCTCATTGTAGAGGAGAACCTTCTCTATCTGGCGAACTTTCATCCTAATTTTTCAAGGGCAACCTCAGCCGCCACTTCCCCTGATAGAAGCATAGCCCCGAAGGTTGGACCCATCCTGGGCAGCCCATAGATTGTTGATACTGCCATGCCGGTGACAATTAGGCCGGGGTGAACCTCATTGGTATGCTCGACGATCAGATCCTCCGACCTCTCTACCCACATTGCACCAAAGCCTTTGGTTTTGATAAGTCCTCTTTCTTCTAGTTTTTTCACCACTTGGGCATCATGCCCGGTAGCATCGATCACTATTGCCGATTCTATGGCTACAGGATCAACACAGGTTATCTCCCTTGGTAACGCCGAGATAGGTGTCCAGTTGATTACCGCCCCATACACTCTTCCATCTTCTTTTAAGACCAGGTCATCAAAGACCGTCATATTGGCAAATTTAACTCCACTATCACAGGCTGAAGCAATAAGTTTTGAACAGGCATGGGGACCATCAGCAACGAGTAAGCCGTTACTAACCTCTTTGTACGGGATACCAAGCTCATCTAAAGCTCTCTCCGCTGGATGTCTCACCGTTACCTTATTCATTAAGTAGCCCCCGATCCAGAACCCACCGCCGAGATAATTGTTCCGTTCGACAATAAGAACCTTCTTCCCTGCTTTGGCCAAGCTGCGACCTGCCATTAGCCCGCTAGGACCAGCACCTATAATAATACAATCGCTTTCCACATATTCTTCAAACTGTTTGGCGAACTCGGTGACTATAGCACGAGTTACATCCTTTTCCCCTACTGGACTGAACTTTTCCATTTTTACCTCCTTTTACATTTACTTAGGTAATCATCAATGGCGGATTTAATCAATTCCTGGCCCAAGACGGCACAGTGCATCTTAGGTGGAGGCAGCCCATCCAGTGCCTCGGCTACCGCTTGATTGGAGATATTCAATGCATCTTTGATACTCTTTCCCTTCAGTATCTCGGTAACCATGGAACTGGCGGCGATAGCTGCTCCACAGCCGAAGGTCTTGAATTTGGCATCTACAATAATGCTATCATTTACCTTGATGTAAAGCTCCATTTCAATACCCCACGATGGGTCTCCCACATAGCCAATGCCATCGGGATTTTCTATCTCTCCGACATTCCTGGGATTTTTGAAATACTCTATCACCTTTTTGCTATATAGCGACCAGACACGCATCTTTTCCCTATTTGCAGCTTTTTCAGAAGTGGCGACATAGCTCTTAGTCCTCTTTACTCTTTTTAGACTTGCTTAAATAATCATCGATAGCCGATTTGAGGGCCTCCTCGGCTAAGACCGAGCAATGCATCTTAATCGGCGGCAATCCATCAAGTGCTTCAGCTACCGCCCGATTGGAGATCTTCAGCGCCTCTTCTATGTTCTTCCCTTTTACCATCTCAGTAACCATGGAGCTGGTGGCGATGGCAGCCCCGCAGCCAAAGGTCTTGAATTTGGCGTCGACAATGATGCTATCATTTACCTTGATGTAAAGCTCCATGATATCACCGCACACCGGGTTTCCCACATGTCCGATGCCATCGGGATTTTCGATATCACCCACATTCCTTGGATTTTTGAAATGCTCCATCACCTTCTCACTATATAATGACCACACATCTCCCATCTTTTCCTCTCCTATCTTTGATGAACTCGTAAAAAGTCAAAAATTGGACGGCAAAGTAAAAAGTTCCAAATGCAAGGCTTGCGAATCTTGAGAAATGAGGCGTACTTACCAGTACACCGCAATGACGAAAGATGAAGCGTAACGCAGCAGTTGGACTTTTTACGAAGCCGTCTTCCTTGGTTATCTAAATTAGCGAGTTTATACCTTATCCTTAACACTCCATTGTCAAAACTCACTGACACTATTTGAAATTTACCAATTTCTTTTGTTGAGCTGACATGAGGACCAATGCAAGGGCAGACGTCATAATCTCCAATTTTGACAATTCTGATGGCATCACCTACATTTTTCGGCAAACGCTCCAGGTTGTAATGTTTTTGTGATTCCTCTCTAGTTATATACTCTTCCATAACTAACATATCGGCCTGGATAACATCATTAACACATTTTTCGATTTGTTTAATTTCTTGCTCAGTTAAAGTGCGATCAAAATGGTAATCACATTTTGATTTTTTCTTTTCAATATGGGCCCTAAAACAGCGGCCACAGCAAAACATCCTGGACATAGTTTGGTTCAGGATATGCTCTGCTGAGTGCATTCTTGGATCGATTTCTTTTTTCATGGAAAAGGGGTCAAAAGCAGAAGGTCAGCTTCACTTTAGGCTATAGGCAAAAGACCAACATTATCTAAAGGTTAAGTGAGTATTAAACGGATTCTTTATTTTCCACTCATGAATTTCCTTATTTCCTCAAGTTGAGGAATCCCTTTACGTGCCCCTATTTGCCTACATTTAATGGCAGAGGCAGCTGAGGCAAAACGCATGCGTTTCTGCATATCCCACTCCTGAAGCAGACCATAGATATATGCACCATGATACACATCACCTGCTCCAGTGGTGTCTACTGCATCAATGGGAAAGGCCTTCTGAAAGATGATTCCTTTACCACTCAATCCAATACTTCCTTTTGAACCAAGTGTAATGATTACCTCTTTTGGACCTAAGTCATGAAGGACCTCAAGGGCTTTTTCAGGAGGTGCGATGTCTCTCACCAGGGGTTCTGCAAACCTTTCTGAAGCAATTAGGACATCCACCATTGATACCAGTTCCTGGGAGCCCTCCCTCATTGTTCCGGCATCCATGACTATTTTCAGCCCCATATTTTTGGCTTGCCGGGCTGCCTCTTGAGCCGCTTCGATCATCAGGCCATTCAGATGCAGGATTTTGGCCTTTGAAAAAGGGCTCAGGTCCACATCACTTGGTCTTAGGTGGGGAACGCTTCCTCTGTGCCAGAAGATGGTCCTGATCCCAATTTCTGTTATTGCAATAAAGGCAAACTGAGAGGTATATCCAGGAGTAATCTTTAAGAAAGTAGAATCCACTTTTTCCTCTTTAAGGCCATTTACTATTTCAATGCCACGTGAATCGTCAGATATGGAGCCTAAAAAGGATGTTCGTATACCAAGGCGGGATAGGGTAACAAGGGCGGTAGAGGCAGGCCCCCCGCATTGAATTTGAAGGTCCATGAGTTCGCACTTGCCATCTTCCTCGGGATAGACACTGAGTCTTCCCAAGTAATCAAGGCACGCTTGGCCGAGGCCGATAACCTGAATATCTTCAGTGATAAGAATCCCCTTTTTAGTTAATGGAGTATAAGATTAGAGACACTTGCATTTCCTATAATTTAGCATGCCAAAAGGTTAATAAAAATACAAGCCCGAATTATTGTGAGAAAAGAGGTAGAATCATTAAAACAGCCTCTCTTTGGTCAAAGGGTAAAAGGCTTAAGGAAAATCGGCTTATTGCTAATATGTGGATGATAAATGGAGATATTGAATAATAAAAATGGTGTTGAGATTTCACTATTCCTGTAATATCGTATTATATAAGATTGCGTGTCTTTTTTACTTTTAGTTTAAGCGGAGGATTTTTTAATGGCCAAGAAACTAACCCATGAAGAATTGGAACAAAAGTTCAGGGGTTTGCAGAAAGAGGCTGCCAAGCGCAAAAAGGTAGAGGGAGCTCTTCGAAAATCGGCAAGGCGCCTCAGAACCCTCCTTGATTTTGTCCCATACCCCATAGAGATACTTACTGTGGATGGGAATGTCTTCTATCTGAATCGTGCTTTTACCGAAATGTTTGG
>JAUWZC010000222.1 GCA_030615565.1 Desulfobacteraceae bacterium
GTTACATAAATCGTACGCCAAAAGGAAGAGTGGCTACCAAGCTGGCCTACAGCCATTTTGGCTTTACTCCAAAAACAAAAGAAAATACCACCCAACAAAAATTGTTTTAATTATGCCTTCCTTTTTTCTCTCAGTTGTTCCTTTTACCTCTCTATTACAAAAAGGTGTATCTTATCCCTTTGCTCCTCACTAAAACCAATAAATGCGTAGTGATATGCCCTATCAGAGATATCAACTATCCTGATGATACCAGAAATTGCCTCATCAATCAATGGTAGGGTCATCTTAAATGGCTGAGAACTCAAAATATCACCCTGACCCCTCCCAGTTCCTGAATGGTGAATCTGTGCTTCTCTTCAGGGCTACCGATAAATATATTATTGATTGGAATATTAAACTCCTTTGAAAATTGGCGAACAACCTCTGGGCCGAAACTGCCCTGCCGGCAAATGAACTCAATGTCTATTTCAGGATAAGTCCGGTCTAACACTTCCAGATCAGCCTTTAGGTTCTTTATAACCTCATCGTTCTTCTCGCCTTGAATGTAAACCACATAAACCTTTTGGCTGTCCTCATTCTTGATAATGTAATCAAAGGCCCGACGAAGTTTTGATAGGTTTCCCCCTCGGGTAAACACCAGAACCTCCTGGGTGATAATATCCATGATTTTGTCGATCACGATGGAGCGCCAGATAAATATCCTGTCCAAGAGTTTATTTTCAAGCAAAAAGCTTACGCTGGTTGGGGTCTTGTTCTTTTGCCAGATAAATATCCTGCCCATGAATTTATTTTCAAGATAAACAATAGATTTAAGAAGTTTTATCCGGGCGTAAACAATACTTACAACCAAAACAGTGGGGACAAAATAGGATAAGAAATAGATCAAATTCTTGTAATCGATGATTATGTTGCCCACAATTCCACTCACAGTAGCACAAAGCCCAATCAGGACCGTAATCCATCCCGCCCTGAAGGTTCTCTTCAATTCCTTTCGGTTAATCTTTAAAAGTATGTTTCCGAGGGCAAACAAACTCATGACTCCCAGGAAAGAGATTGTGTAAACCCCTGCTATGGAGAAAAGATCCCCGCCGGTGAGTAGCAGAATGGACGTGCAAAGGAGAAAGAACCCAATGGTGATCCTGTGGTAAGTCCCCCTTCGCTTATTCTGTTTCAATAAGAAATTAGGGAGAACCTGATCGATGCTCATTCGTCGGACTAGCCCCGTTACCCCAATGTAACTTGTTAAGACTGCGCCGGAGAGGACCAGAAAAGCATCAAGAACAATCAGATCATGAAGGAAATCGCCAGCAAGAATTCCTCCCATATAAGCGAGGAGCTGCTCCTGGTTTTGGGTGATTTCGCTTACAGGGATGAGGCTGATAGAGAGAAAAGAGATGAGCGGATTAAAGATGAATATTGCTACCCACATGTTGCGGAGGGTCTTTCGGAAGACTCCCGGTTTTTGCTCCTCCACAAAATTGGCAGAACTCTCAAATCCGCTGATACCGAGGAGTGCAGCTGAAACCCCCAGGAAAAGAGTGACAGATAATTGATCCCAGCCAGTGGGGACATTGGCCCAGTTAGCCCAAAAAATCTCGAAACCATCAAAGAGTCTCCCTGCCCCGAACAGACATAAGGTCGTGAGGGTTGAAATGTGCAGCAGGAAAATGATAAAGGCCACTATGGAGGATTCTCCGATGCCAATAATGTTCAATGTGGCAAACAAGGCCAATATAATGATAGTACCGATAATAACGCTGATCATCGGCAGAGAAGGAGCAAGGCTATGGAGATAGCTTACCGCTATTTTTGCAGAAATGACCGCAGTGGCAATATAGGAAAGAATGGTCATGCATGCTGCAAGAGCAGCGGAGAATTTAGAAGTGCTGTTCAAGAGACAATTATAGGCTCCCCCGTTCAGGGGTAGGGCCTCCACAACCTCTGTATAAATTTTTCGGTAAAAATAGAGAATTAAAGCGACTATAAGAAGGACAATGGGTGCTAAAGCACCGACATAAAAGGCAGCGATGGCAGAGACATAAAGGCAGGAGGAGGTGATATCATTGCCGCAAATTGCAGTGGATAACCATTGACCCAATTTTTTTGGAATTTTTCGCTTACTTCTCATCTTTTAAGGACTCAAGACTAGCATAAGCACAAACGTGGTATATCATTTTCTTTTCCTCCAGGTCAAATTAATATTATGGGCTGAAAAATAGGCATAAGACCCTTGCATTAGGTTTAATTGAGCTAAGGTGCCTAAAGTTAAAGTACTTTTCCGATAGAAGGAGAAAACCTATTATATATTGACTTTTGGGTTGAGCTTTCTTAAAACTCAATTTGGTTTTTGCCTAGAAGAAGAGATGCATGACGCAATTTAGCACTGCGCGGGCACCTAACAACTTTCAACGGACATAGGTAAAATATGAGCCTTGTAATCATCTCTAACCTTTCCATTAACTTTATTGGGAAAAGTCTTTTTCATGAGATAGGACTTCAGGTCGAGTCTGGAGACAGAGTTGGCCTTGTAGGGCCAAATGGATCCGGTAAAACAACATTGTTGAGACTTATAGGCGGGGAAATTTCTCCTGACACTGGAGAGATTAAGAAAAGCAGAGGAATAAGGATAGGATATCTACCCCAAGATGTTCATACTGCATTATCCGGTAAAGTTCTCCAATCTATTTTGGATTCTATACCAGAAAGGGTTAGGCTGAGAGATGAGATAATGCATATAGAAGAGTCTATAAAAAATATCCAGCAAAAAAGTAGCCAACTAAAACTGGCAGGGAGACTTGCCGAACTACACCAGGAGATAGGCAATCTGGATAGACAATTTCCATCCCATGAGGCCGAAAGAATCCTTGCAGGTTTGGGATTTCGATCCGAGGATTTTGATATTCCAGTTTCCTCTCTTAGCGAAGGATGGAAAATGAGGGCAGTATTGGGGAGTCTTCTTTATCAAATACCTGACCTCCTCTTGCTGGATGAACCGACCAATCACCTTGATATCCCATCTGTACACTGGTTGGACCAATTCCTTCAAACATATAAAGGCGCCATAATTCTTGTATCCCATGACAGGGATTTTTTAAATAAGCAAATAAATCGCATCATAAGTTTTGAACCAGAGGGTTTGAAAAGCTACAGAGGGAATTATGATTTTTACCTAAAAGCCAGGAAGGAGGAAGGACTAAACCTGGAGGCCAGGGCCAGGAATCAGGAACAAAAGATAAAAGAGGCCGAGAGATTTATTGAAAGGTTCCGGTATAAGGCCACAAAGGCCAGACAGGCACAAAGCAAGATAAAATTGCTCAAAAAAATGGAACTCGTTGAATCTCGCCGACCCCCAAAGACCATCCATTTCTCTTTTTCTGATATTCTTCGGAGTGGCAGAGATGTGGTAGCAATCAAAGGGGTTTCAAAAGGTTTTAATAAAAAAAATATTTATACTAACATCAATCTCACTGTATTAAGGGGTGAAAGGATAGCTATTATAGGGCCAAATGGTTCTGGTAAAACAACGTTACTTAGAATGGTAGCTGGTGAGATTGAACCTGACCATGGTGAGATAATCCTGGGTCATAAGGTAAGCATGAGTTACTTTGCCCAGCATCACCTTGATATGCTTGACCCCAGAAAGACAATAATTGAGGAAGTTAGCCTGGCTGCCCCAAATGAAACAATAGGTTTTGTAAGGACTGTTTGCGGCGCCTTTCTCTTTTCAGGCGATGATATAGAAAAGTCAATAGGCATCCTTTCAGGTGGAGAGAAGGCCAGGGTATCGCTTGCAAAATTGCTCGTAAAACCCGGAAACCTTATGTTGATGGATGAACCGACCAATCACCTTGATCTTATATCATCAGAAATTTTAATAGACTCCTTAGCTGACTACAAAGGCACATTAATCTTTGTTTCCCATAA
>JAUWZC010000271.1 GCA_030615565.1 Desulfobacteraceae bacterium
AGATGTCCTATCCCAATGCCCTACCTATTATGGCAGAAAGAATAAATTTTCCAGTGCAGTAGATATGCTTAAATATTACAAGACCCATACAACCCCAATAGGGAGCAAGCAAAAAGAGAAAAATCCGGATCTGATCGAAAGAGGAATATTTATCCAGGAAGAGCGACCTGAATATTGCGTTGAATATGATAAGATTATAGAAAAGGCACGTAGCCAATAAAAATTTAGAAACTCATAATCTCATATCTGCAGGTAGTGACCAGTTGATGGTCAGTTGGGTCAAATGGTTGAGGCCTTTCGGCCATGAGCTCAAGGCCGAATGGTTGCGCAACTCGAATCGGGATTCGTATAGTGTTTATAGGTAAAGTCAAAAAGCTAATAAAGAGTTCTCAGGATTTGGATGTTAATCCACCTATAGAGAAACGCAACCAAGTGACGTTCGACGAAACGAGCAGCGTAACCAAATAACGTATAACGAATACGAAAAAGATAACCACAAAATCTTTTACTTAGACACTATAATAAACAATGACAGATGAATCAAACTCAGAGGTAGGTCATGGAAAGATGTAGAATTCTCTTCTCTGGCTCAGGTGGACAGGGTGTAATCACAGCATCAATCATCCTTGCTGAAGCAGCAGTTCTCCATGAAGGACTAAATGCAGTACAGTCTCAATCATACGGTCCAGAGGCCAGGGGAGGAGCGAGCCGCTCTGATGTAATCATTGCCGATTCAGACATACGCTTTCCCAAGGTCATCCAGCCAAATATCCTTGTTTGCCTCACCCAGGCAGCATATAACAAATTCACTGACCTTATTAGGCCTGGTGGGCTTCTATTAACAGATAGTCATTATGTAAAACAGGAAAAAAAGGTGGATGCCAAACAGGTAGAGCTTGATATGTATAAGGAGGTTATGGATAAGATTGGAAAGCCTATTGTATTTAATATCTGCATGCTTGGAGCCTTGATTGAGCTTACCCAATTAATTAAACAAGAATCAATCATGAAAGTTCTTGAGAGCAGGATTCCAGCTCCTTTTTTAGATTTAAATAAGCAGGCCCTGGAGTTGGGTCAGAAGATAGCGGAAAATTTTGACCCAAAAAACATTTGACAGGATAACAGGATTAACAAGATAATTTATAACCCCCTTTAGGCCCGCCTTGGTGCGAGTTGGCCGGAACATGTTGTTGTCATTGTAATAATTCGGAATCAAGGGCTATAGAACATAATCCTTGGTACATCAGGTCTGGGCCAGGGTTGTGATAGCTCTTTCTGATTAACTGGATTTATATCATGTTTATCCTGTTATCCTGTCTAAAGAATAGCTTAAATGAATACAAAACAAGTTGTCACCAGGTTCCCACCCAGCCCAACAGGCACTCTCCATATTGGAGGAGCCAGAACAGCCCTCTTTAACTGGCTTTTTGCCCGCCACTATCATGGTAAATTCGTACTCAGAATAGAAGATACAGATAAGCTCAGATCCACAAGAGATAATACAGATTCTATTATTGAATCATTGAGGTGGCTTGGTCTTGACTGGGATGAGGGTCCATACTTTCAATCCCAGAGGATGGAGATCTATAATGAAATGATCGAAGAGCTCCTTTCCTCTGGCAATGCCTATTACTGTCACTGCAAGCCTGAGGAGTTAGAAAGGAAAAAGGCAGAGGCAAAGAAAAGAGGATTAAAACCCAAATATGACGGTAGATGCAGGGAACTGGGCCTTGGGAAGGCTCCAGGTGCTGTTGTGAGGCTGAAGAGCCCCCTATCCGGCACAACGACATTCAAAGATCTGGTCAAAGGGGTTATCTCTATTGATAATGAAGAACTTGATGACCTGATCTTACAGCGCTCTGACGGATCTTTTACCTATAATTTTGCTGTAGTGGTAGACGATAGCAAAATGGGCATTAACTATGTTATAAGGGGAGATGATCATGTAAACAATACACCTCGCCAGATCCTTATCTACAAGGCACTTGGCGAGCCAATCCCACTGTATGCCCACCTGCCTATGATTCTTGGTCCTGACAAAACCCCTCTTAGTAAAAGACATGGGGCAACCTCTGTTATGGCTTATAAAGAGATGGGTTTCTTGCCCCATGCCCTGTTGAATTCCCTGGCTCGACTTGGATGGTCACATGGTGATCAGGAGAAATTCACTACTCAAGAGCTCATCGACCTATTTTCTCTTGATCATGTAGGCAAGTCTGCGGGTATCTTTAATATGGAAAAGCTTCTCGATCTTAATGCAAAATACATCCGGGAAGTGGATGATAGCAATCTTGCCGATCTCTTGATCCCTTTTCTTAACAATCTTGGATGCTCTGGCTTAAACAGAAAAAAGGTTAAAGAGGCGGTAAAAACCTTAAAGGCAAGGGCAAAGACCCTCCTTGAGATGGCCCAGGGTGCACTCTTTTACTTTAAAGAAATCACCTATGAAAAGCAGGCTGATGAAAAGTTTTTAAGGCCTGAAGTGTTGGAGATTCTAGAGGATTTGCTGTCTGATTTAGAAAGGACAACAGGCTTCGCCCAGGAGGAACTTGAGAAAACCTTTTCCACCTTTTTAGAAAGGCATCAGATAAAGCTTGGCAAGGTAGCCCAACCTCTAAGGGTAGCTCTGACAGGAAAGACAGTGAGTCCAGGAATATTTGAGATAATGGAGGTCATGGGCCAGGAAATGGTAATCAAAAGGCTATCAAATGCCATCTCACATACAAAGTCCAAGAAAGGCCCCTAAAAAAAAGGTATAAGAGTTCTAAGCCACATAAATCTATACGCATGTAAGCAATAAGGACATTGGCAGGATAAAAAACCCATTGGATAATTTGAATGTAAGTTTGAAGAATGGAGATGTACAATAATGTTTGATCGAATCTTGAA
>JAUWZC010000211.1 GCA_030615565.1 Desulfobacteraceae bacterium
AAGCTCTCGAGGATATCCATCAATTGTACCTGCTTCTTATCCTGAACTATCAACCCTGCCTCTATCCGGGAAATATCAAGGAGCTCATTGGACAATTCAACAAGACCCTGAACCTTCCGGGATATTTTACCGAGTATATCAGCTTGCTTAGCACCTAACTCGCCTGCCAGCCCGTCCATGAGGATCTTGATCTGACTTAAAACAGTGGAAAGAGGGCTTCTGATCTCATGAGAGACCATGCTAACAAAGGCTGACTTCATCTCATCCAATTCTTTAAGATGGGTTATATCATCGATAATGGTTACTGAACCAAGGATCTCTCCTGACCTGTTCTGGAAGGGAACAGCCTGAGCCCTGAGATATAATTGATTAGATGGCCCTCCCCCTTTTCCATGTGGCTCTATCTCAGCGCTAAGAACCTTGAACTCACCTATATTCAATTCAAGGATACCATCTATAATCCCGGTCAATTTTTCATCCGCAGTTAAAGCACTTAGTGGTTGATCATCAAGGGCATCCCCTTCATACCCCAACATCCTTAAAAGGGTAGGGTTATAGAGTATAATATTTTTGCTTCTATCAGTTACCAGTACGCCACCAGCTAAATAGTTAACTATTGTTTTAAGGCGGGTTCTTTCTGTAGCAATATCTTGCAGGGTTCTTGTCATTTTAACAGCCTTACTGACCACAACTCTTAACTGATCTGGTGTAAAGGGTTTGGGTATGAAATCAAAGGCACCCTTCTTCATTGCCTCAATGGAATGTTCCAGGGTTGCAAAGCCGGTAATCACGATGGACACAGAATCAGGATGTTGTTCCCGAACCTTGGCTAAAACCTCCATTCCGCCT
Source organism: Desulfobacteraceae bacterium (assembly GCA_030615565.1). Lineage (GTDB taxonomy): Bacteria > Desulfobacterota > DSM-4660 > Desulfatiglandales > B25-G16 > B33-G16. The sequence goes on from JAUWZC010000211.1 coordinate 850, forward strand.
ATACCTGGCATCATCAAATCAGTAAGGATAATATCGTAATGTTTCTCTGCTAACATCTTAAGCCCCATCTCTCCGCTTTCGGCCATCTCAACCAGGCAGTTCTCTTTTATGAGTATCTTAAAGCATCCATCCCTGATCCGTTTTTCATCATCTATAACCAGTATTTTTGGCTGGTATGTCTGATCTTCTATGAGGGCCATAAATAAATTCTCCTTTTAAAACAAGGTATCGTCAGCTACCTTAAACAGGGGTAGCTCTATTAGAAAGGTTGTGCCTTCAGGGCTTGTTTCCTTGACCTTAATCTTTCCTCCATGCTTTTCAATTATGCTTTGCACAGTGCCCAGACCCAATCCGGTCCCCTTGCCTTCTTCTTTAGTGGTAAAGAAGTGGTCAAAGATTTTTGGAAGGGCTACTTCGGGGATGCCACATCCGGTATCACTGAATTCAATATAGATTTTCCCCTTTGGTTTATCTCTGCTGGTACATATTGTGATATCTCCTTTGCCAGTAATAGCGTGGGCGGCGTTTATTATTATATTGGTAAAAACCTGAACAAGTTGGTTTTTGTCACCTTCACACATTAACATAGAGGAGGAAAATTCTTTATTTATCGTAATATTTTGCAGAAGGGCATGGTGTGCAAGAAGATCAAAGGTCTGCTCTATTACATCATTTATATTGAAAAGCTCCCTTTTCATCTCTGTCTGCCTGGAGTATGCAAGAAGATTTTTAACAATGTCCTTGCACCGGTGAGTATCAATGATAATATTTTGTATATCTTTCCTTATAGGGTTATCTTCGTCAAGCTCCTCGAGGATCAAACTGGCATCTATCAGTATTCCACTCAGCGGATTATTTATTTCATGGGCCACCCCTGCAGCCAGTTGACCTAACGAGGCCATTTTGTTCGATTGCTCCAATTTAATCCGTTCTGCTTCTTTGAGTTTCTTTTCCGTCTCTATCTTTGGTCTCAGGTCATTATAGATACCCATGGTTGCGACCTCCTTGCCATCCTGGTATATGATGGATGCGGTCATCTCAACAGGTATCTCTTCACCTGAGGAAGTAATTATTGTCATCTCTGTAGTATAGAGTTTACCCACCCCACCGTAATCAGTGCTTCTGAGTTTCTTCATCACACTCTTTGCCCCACCTGGTGTATACAGATACTCAGCGATGCTTGTGCCAACAGCTACCCTGTCGGTATAGCCGAATAATTTGCGGGCGCTCTTATTCATGCGGAGGATTACACCCTTCATATCAGCAACTAATATAGCAGATGCAGAACTGGCAATAATATTTTCCAAAAATTCACTGGTTTTTTGTGATTCTATTTCTAAGAGCTTGGTTTTTGTAACATCCCTGAAGCTTGCCATTATATAACCAACCTCCCCATTACTATTTAGGATAGGGGAACATACCCTGTCTTCATATACCTCTGCTCCATCAGGGCCAGTGGTTTTTGTTAGGACATAGGTTCCTTCTTTATTAGCAAGGACATGTTTAATGGGGCAGGATGACTCCTGACATGGCTCTTCAGATTGATAAAGGATCTGGTAGCATTTTCTACCTATAATTTTTTTATCTATGTAGCTATATTTGGTAAGAAATCTCCGGTTTGCTGCAAAAATAGTCATATCAGGAGTAAGGATCAAGGTTGGAAATGATAGTGACTCAAAGAGGTTATCCTGCCAGTCAAACTTTTCCATATCATACCATCATTAAAAAATATTAATTTGCTACCTCAAATGTCTCAGCCAACACTTCCTCAGCCTTGTCTATGTCATCCTGGGATAAAACCAAAAAGACAGATGCCGAGGAACAGCCAGATGCAATAATCTTTATACCTGCCTTTGAAAGGGTAGAGAAGGTGGCGGTAGCTATACCGTACCTATCCCCAAAGTGTGGACCATAAAAGAAGATAATGCTAACAGGATAGATATACCTGTGATTAGTCAGGCTTGGAGTTTTTTCTAGAGATGCGTGGAAATTCTCACCTTCTTCTAAAGGGAGGCAAAAAATAAAAGAGATTTCATGATCTGACTCCTGCGCTATTATGAATTTTGGCCTCAAGATTTTAAGATCATCCTGGGAAAGGATTTCTCCCAGGAGTTTGATTTCAGAGAGGGGGCAAGAAAACTCAATAAAGGCTAAGTCAGTTATTCTTTGAAATCCATAAGTTTTGATCCGGGATTCCCAATAAACAGCAATTGTCTCCATAAAATCTAATCTCCTTTGACTATATCACTTTGGTAGTAACGGATCTCAGGTTTTATAGGTGCATGATCTTCAGGCAGTTGGAATAAATCCTGAATAACTTCGGTGGCCTTATCTATTAAATAGTAATCAGTTACAAATGAGATTGCGGACAATGATGTGGCTATCCCATAAATAGGTATAGATTGCGCTGCCCATGAAACCATGATAACACCCAATATCTTTATAGCCGATTGATGGGGGAAGATTGTGATTATACCTACATGTCCACGGCTGTTTATCTCCCAACCTATGGGCAAAGAGCATTCTTTTTTAAGGATTTCTGAGGTAGTAAAGAATTTATCCTGGCTGATGCAGAAGGTGAGTTGATGGTAACTATTTCTATTTGGGTAGTAGGTAAGAAACTCCATATTAATTTTCTGATAGAGAAGGAGTGTACTTACCTTTGAGGCAATTTCCTCTGACGAATCCGGCCCTCTGAGGTCAAACTGACAAAGTTCAAGACTCTGTTTGAGCCCCCCTATCTTCAATTTCTTCATTATATGGCCACCCTAGAAAAAAGGGGCTTATTAACCTATAAAGTCCTTTCCGCATAATATCCTAGAGAATGTAAGGCCTACTCAGGATTGGCCGGTAAAGTCATCGATCATGGACATCAGTTTATCCAGATCGATTGGTTTAGCTACATAATCATCTGCTAAGGTACTCATACCCCCTTGGTGAGTATATCTGGTGCTGGTGACTGCGGAGCCAACTGCTGTTAAGAGAACAACAGTAATATCTTCATATTTAGGGTTATTTTTAAGCTCATCACAGAGTTCATAGCCATCTTTACGAGGCATCATAACATCTAAAATAATTAAATCTGGTCTTTCTTCCTGTATCTTATCCCAGGCCTCTATCCCATCATATGCCTTTGATACCCTATAGTTTTTGCTCTCTAATTTCATAGAGATTGCTTCTACCAGATCTGGGTCATCATCAACTACCAGAATGAGTTTATCATTAGCCATA
>JAUWZC010000215.1 GCA_030615565.1 Desulfobacteraceae bacterium
TTCGGCATGGAGATTGATTGATCATGATTCTTTACGCAGCTCATTATGGCGTATTGTCATTAAATAAGTGAGGATGTATAATAACACCTTGAAAATGCTACCATAAGCCATGGCAGAGAGCAAGAGAAAACTGCTGGATCAAGTGCGGGATGCAGTGAGGGTCAGGCACCTCAGCTACAGGACAGAACAGGCCTATGTGGACTGGATTAGATACATATAATTTTTTGACAGGATAACAGGATAGACAGGATGTCAGTTTACCAGACGGTGCAGGAACTTTTAGGGCATAAGGATGTAAGTACCACGATGATCTATACCCATGTTCTTAATAAAGGTGGAAAGGCAGTAAAGAGCCCGCTTGATACTATTTGAATTAATCCATAAAATAAACCACCCTATGGAATTTACTAAAAAGCCCTGTGCCTATGTGTGCTGTTATAGATAAAAGGATTGGTTTATTGCCTACAATTAATATTTAAGTTCCCCTCCGTTTTTTAATACCTCCCTGATCCACTCGGCTAAAAATTTGTCTATTATAAAATATTTTTTGGCTTGCCCCTTGATGATCAAGTCCTTTCTTATTAGACTGGAAAGAGCCTTGTGCAGGGATGGCATTCCCATGTCATATTTGTAAAGCATCTTACTCGAAAACTTTGCTATAGGGCCGTGTTCAGCCAAAAGGGTCATGACCTGACTTTCTCTTATAGGCAACTCCTCAAAAATTCCTGAAAGCGAAGGGGTCAAAGATACAAGCATACGTAATACTCCTGCCTCAACGAGTTCCTCGGACACGGTATTGGACTCAAGGCTATCGAATATGTGGCTACATAACCGTTGCGCATAGTCTGGATGACCCTCGACCTTATTAGCAATTCTCAATGCCAGCTCCTCGGAAATGGAAACACCTATTTTTTTAAAGCGAGTTTTTATGAATTTGGTTAGTTCATGTTGAGCGATTGGTCCTAACTCGATGAGCTTGGCGGAATGATAAAATGGTCTTTTCTCATTAATGAATATATCTTGGAGTAAGTGCATGCGGCTTCCCAGAAAAGCGAATGCAATTCTGTCTTGCTGCTGGATAATGGTACGAAATTCAGCTTCAAGATTACTATTAACCCTGAGGATCTGTTGAAATTCGTCGAGAACAACCACTGCTCGCTTTTTGCTCTTCCGAAGATATGAATTTAAACCTACAAGTGCATCAGATAAGTTATCAACAGAAGTTGCCTGAGGTGAAAGCTCTGGCAGGACAGTAAATGATCCTGTGCCATTGGGCTCAAACCGGATGGCAAACCTTGTCCGTGTAAAAAACTGGGCACTCTTTTTTATAAACTTTTCTATACTCTTTAGATCATTAATGATGGCCTTTGCGGCTGCACTGGACACAGCCTGGACAACCTTTTCTGTAGAATTGCAGGCAAAGAAGTCAACATGCCCGTATAGGATTCTCTTGGATTTAAGCTCCTTAGATACGGCCTTCAAGAGTGAGGTTTTCCCATACCTGCGTGGGCTGAATAAGACGATACTCTGTCCACCGCTTAGATCCTGAGTTATCTGTTTAATTTCAGATTTTCGATCACAAAACAATTCACCGCTAACTACCTGGCCAAAACGAAATGGATTTGCCATAGAGATCTCCAAGAAATATACTTATAGCATAATACTAAAAGTAGATATTTATATATACTAATAGCATAATAAAGTCAATAGATATATTTTTATGCCATTAGTATATTTTCACATTTAATACTTTTAACCTTTTTACTATAGCGGGATGCTGCAGGCTTTGTTTTGCGGGTTAGGTGGTTAAAGTGTTAGATAATTGGGATAAAGAAAGGGAGCACCAAACTTGGTATTAGTTTTGGCTGGCCTTGTGTTTTAATAATTTTCGTAACTGCTCAGATAGCCACCAAGACACAAAGACACAAAGAATAGATATGGCTTTACCCCCTTATCTGAAAAGCCTGCCCGCCATCGCGAGCTCAGGCGAGGCGGGCGGGGAAGAGCGTATTGTAAGAAAGAGTAGTAAAAGAATAATTCTCTAATCTTGGTGCCTTAGTGGCTAAATAGTAACTAATTTTAAAGAAATGATTTTATAAAAGACTGGATATCTCTCTCGCCCTCAAATATCCCATAATGGCCCTCGCATAAGATATCGATTTTTAGGGAAAGGAGGAATTTTAAAGATTTAATATAGTCTTCTTGGTTGGAGAGAATAGAAGGATCAAGGGGGCCATGGACATCCTGGCCGAAGAGTATCTTTTTATCCTCTGATTCTACCAGATAAACAACTGATCCTGGAGAGTGCCCTGGAGTATGAAAGGATTTTATTCTTCTACTGCCAACTAAGAATGATTCCTCAAAGGAGGTGATCTTATGGTCCACCTTTAAGGGTTCCAACACTTTACCATACCACCGGGCTGCTGTAACATCACTGTCGCCTTTTTCCAGATATATAGCGTCCAATTCGTGTACTATAAGCTTACAGCTAACCTCTTCTCTTACCTTCTCGGCACCTCCTGTATGATCAAAATGGCAGTGTGTTATGAACAGATATTCGATCTGGGAGGCATTAACACCGCACTTTTCGATATTGGAGATAAGTTTTTCATGCCCTTTGCCGGTGCCAGCATCGATCAAGGCCGCCTGCTCGCCAAAACATATCATGTATATGGCAGCATCCTCAGGGGCTGTTAAGCTATCTCCACCGACCTGCCACACCTCCTTTGTAATTTTCATATGCCCAATCTCCCACATTCATAAAGTTTCCTCTGTAAACAAAACAAAATAGTAGCCATTATTAGTCTCTTGATAATGAGATTCTTGTTTTTCTGGCAAAAAAAATTCTAAACCCGAATACCCGCCTGCCGGATGGCTGGCAGACTGGCGGATAAATCCGCCTCAGGCCGATAAATGTTGATATCTTGAGCTATGAAGACCTTTAGTAAGCTTAAGTGGATCTGATTTCTTGTCTCATAAAGACAGCATAAGAGACGCCAAAGCAGATAAAGGTAATGGCTATCAGGGAGATAATATGGGGAAGTACAATATAAATGCTCTGAGAAAGGGCTAATGGCCGCCGGAATCTTTCTGATAAGTGCTCTTCAAGAGGACCCATAAGCACAAATGACCTCGTTGTTTTCCTCGTGGGGTCAATTATAATAGCAGTAGAATCATTGTAGAGCTGCATGGGAGAGATGAGAGAGACGATCCGCTTAACTCTCACATGCCTCATTACCATTTCAGGATCTTCTCTTGTAGTTCTATCAAGTGGAATTAGAGAATTTGCTATCACACTAGCGACCATGGAAATAAAAAATGAGAAAAAGATCCACATAGCCAATGTAGCTAAGGCTGATGTAGCAATACCACTAAAGAGAATAGAAAAGAGTATACTAATACCTAACCAGAAAGAGATGTAAAATATACTAATAATCAGATAGATAAAGATCCTCCACACCTCCTCGACACCAGGCACAACCCCAATCAATGTAAGCCCCAGGCCTGATACCACCAGAAGAATAGATATCAACATAATAGCAATGGTAACCACACCTGATAAAAACTTCCCATTAATAATAGAATCTCTATAGATAGGCTGAGAGGCTAATTTGCTTAATGTCCCACTACTCCTCTCCCTATTTATTGCATCGAAACCAAGAATCAGCCCTATAAGGGGTCCAAAAAAACCGACAAACTGAACCAGGGAAAAAAGAGGGCCTGTCGAGGTAAAAAGCATCAAAAATACGAACTTTGGTTTGGCAATACCCCCAAGCTCCTCCCTGAGCCCAATACCTACCATGTATGTCGTTATTAAACTAACCATGGCAATCAGGGCAAAAAGAATAATGAACCGATAACTGCTGAAGTGATCCGCCAGTTCTTTTTTTACAATAGCACCGATACCTGTCATAGGGAGCCCTCCTGAAAAAATTTCATATACACATCGTCTAAAGAGATTTCCTTATCATCTACACCCAGTTTTTCTTTTGCCAATTCTTCAATGGGACCCACAGCGATCATCCGCCCATTAATCATG